>CAXBGV010000238.1:0-4702 GCA_963975235.1 uncultured Flavobacterium sp.
TTCGGTACAATTAAGTACACTTAATGATCACCTTTATTTTAGAGAAGTAGCAAATTCAAATAACCAACAAATTATTGCTCCAACGCAATACGATGGTACAATCAATTATATTTCAGTAAAATTGAATAAAGAGTACAAGTTTGGTAAGTTTGGTTTTGATAACACAATCCTATATCAAAAGGTAGATCAGCAGGATAATATTCTAAATGTACCTGATTTAGTAACTAGAAATACTTTTTACATCACAGATTATTTCTTTAAAAAAGCCTTATTTTTTCAAGCAGGACTTACTCTTAATTATTTTACTAAATATCTTGCTAACGAGTATAATCCTGTTGTAGGTGAGTTTTTTGTTCAAAATAATAAGGAAATCGGTAACTTTCCTACATTAGATTTCTTTATTAATGCGAAAATCCAACGAACTAGAATTTACGTCAAAGCAGAGCATTTCAATTCAGCACTAACAGGCAACAATTTTTTCTCATCTCCTACAAACCCCTATCGTGATTTTACGGTACGTTTTGGTCTAACTTGGAATTTCTTTAATTAACTTTTGGCGTTTTAACCCGCTGTACACTTTATCTTTACTTGCTTAAAGAAAGCAATCAAAGGATGCCGTTTCCATCGGTAACGCAAAAACCGGACCTCATAAGCAAGCTGTTTTTTATAACAAAATAGTATCTTTGCAATTATTATACAACAAAATAGAATCTTAAATTAACACAAGATGCAATACGCAGAAAATATATTAGGCACAATAGGAGGGACACCTTTAGTGAAATTAAACAGAGTTACAAAAGAGATTGATGCGTTGATACTTGCCAAGGTAGAGACATTTAATCCAGGTAATTCTACTAAGGATCGTATGGCGATGAAAATGATCGATGATGCCGAAGCAGACGGCCGTTTGCAACCCGGAGGAACTATAATCGAAGGTACTTCAGGGAATACAGGAATGGGATTAGCACTTGTAGCCATTATTAGAGGATACAAATTAATCTGTGTAATTTCAGACAAGCAGTCCAAAGAAAAGATGGATATCTTGAGAGCTGTTGGTGCAAAAGTTGTTGTTTGTCCTACAGATGTTGAACCGACTGATCCAAGATCTTACTATTCAGTTTCGAAGCGATTAGCTACAGAAACACCTAACTCTTGGTATGTAAACCAATACGATAATCCTTCGAATGCATTAGCACATTACGAACAAACGGGTCCTGAAATTTGGGAACAAACAGAGGGTAAGATTACCCATTTTGTTGTAGGAGTAGGAACTGGTGGAACCATATCTGGAATTGGGCGTTATTTAAAAGAGAAGAACCCTAATATTAAAATTTGGGGAATCGATACTTATGGTTCTGTCTTTAAAAAGTACCATGAAACGGGGATTTTCGACGAGAATGAAATTTATTCCTATATTACTGAAGGAATTGGAGAAGATATTTTACCTAAAAATGTTGACTTTTCTCTTATTGACGGATTTACAAAAGTAACAGACAAAGATGCGGCAGTGTACACAAGAAAGATAGCTCTTGAAGAAGGGATCTTTGTTGGTAACTCAGCGGGAGCATGCGTAAAAGGACTTTTGCAGTTGCAAGAGCATTTTAAGCCAGAAGATGTTGTAGTGGTTTTATTTCATGATTCTGGTAGTCGTTATGTAGGCAAAATGTTTAATGATGATTGGATGCGTGAAAGAGGTTTCCTAGAGGAGCCAATCACCAAGGCTGAAGATGTTATTAAAGATCATATAGACAAACCACTAATTGTGGTACGTACAGAAGAATTGGTTTCGCATGCAATCGAGAGAATGCGTAAATATAAAATATCGCAAATACCGGTAATTGATATTACAGGTTTTGTTGGCTCTCTTGATGAGTCTGATTTATTTCAGAGTTATGTAAATGATAAAAACACTGCCGATAGGCCTATTAGAGAAGTAATGGGTAAACCATTTCCTATTGTGCAGAAGGGTACTGCTATCGAGGAAGTATCTAAATTGTTTACACGAGACAATCCAGCTGTGTTATTAGATTTAGGTAATGGTAAACATCATATAATTACTAAATATGATATTATAGGTTCAATAAAATAATTTTTTTTACTACGAATTTCAAATGCTTGACATAGATTTTAGCAGTAGAAATTCGTGGTTTTTTTGTTACAACTTTTTTTTCTGCATTTTATTCCTTCTATTATTACGTTTACTGCTATTGATTTTGAAACCGCTATTGGTCATCATCCTTGCTCCGTAGGTATAATAACAGTTAATAATGGTGCCATTGTTGATGAATTTGTAAGTCTAATTAAACCTCCTAACAATCTTTATTCACCATTTACTACCAAGGTTCACGGTATTTTTCCTCGTGACACTGTCAATGCACTTACGTTCGCTCAGGTCTATCCCGAAATTCAGAAGCGATTACAAAACCGAATTGTTGTAGCACATAATGAAAGCTTTGACCGAAACGTACTTGTAAAAACAATGGCTTTACATGGTCTAAGTTATGAGAATTTAAACATTGCATTTAAATGGGAATGTACCCTTAAAATATATAAGGCAAAAGGATTTAAGCCAACGAAATTAAGTGATTGTTGTTCTGTAATGAATATCAAGCTAAATCATCACGAAGCATTATCAGATGCTCGCGCTTGTGCGCAACTTTTTCTACTTCAATAAAATTATCTTTTTAGTATAGCTGTAAAAGGTGTAGGTTTTTTCATTATTTTAGTATTTGTAATTAAGTGATACAAAAATGAGAGAAGACTTTCTGCATTACCTTTGGAAATACAAGAAAATAGATATTTTAAATCTTCGTACTACAAGTAACGAGGAAATTCAAATCATTAGTGTAGGTCAATATCTTGAAACTGCTGGCCCCGATTTTTTTAATGCTCAAATTACCATTGGTAGTCAAAAATGGGCAGGAAATGTCGAGATACATCTGAAATCTTCAGACTGGTATGTACACAATCACGAGCGTGATGATACCTACGAAAATGTGATTTTACATGTTGTATGGGAGCATGACACCGATATTTATAGAAAGGATAATAGTGTTATTCCGGTCTTGGAATTGTGTAATTATGTAGATCATCATCTTGTTCAAAAATACAAATCGTTAATCACTCCTAAGTCGTGGATATTTTGTGATAAAGACATACAATCCATAGATAGATTTACCTTAAACAATTGGCAAGAGCGCCTGTTTTTAGAGCGTTTAGAACGGAAGGCACAGCCTATATTTGACTTGTTAGAACAAACTAATAATGATTGGGAAGGTGTGCTGTTTTGCATGTTAGCAAAAAATTTCGGCTTGAACACTAATGGGGATTCCTTTTTTCACATGGCTAGTAGGATACCTTTTTCGATCATTCGAAAAGAATCTTTCGATGTTATCAATCTCGAAGCTCTATTTTGTGGAGCCACGGGATTACTAGAGGATGATAAGGAAGACGTGTACTACAGAGATTTGAAAGCACGATTTGATTATTTAGTAAACAAGCATCAGTTAGAAATTAAAAGTTATCATAAGCTGCAATTTTTTAAACATAGACCAGATAATTTTCCAACCATTAGATTAGCACAATTAGCCAGTTTATACCATTATCAGTCTAACTTATTTTCGCAGCTTATTGATATTTCTAGTACGCTTGAGATTTACAGTATTTTTGATGTATATGTTTCTGATTATTGGATGAACCATTATGTTTTTGATAAAGTTAGTCCAGCTAAAAAGAAAAAAATAGCACATTCTTTTATTGATTTAATCCTTATAAATACAATTATTCCGTTGCAGTTTGCCTATGCTAAAAGCCAAGGAAAGGATATTCTAGAAGATCTAATTGTACTACTTAATAATGTTTCTGCCGAGAAGAATATTATAATTGAAAATTTTTCCAACCTCGGTATTAAGTCGAAAAATGCTTTCGATTCACAATCATTACTGCAATTAAAAAACGAGTATTGTAATAAATCGTTGTGTCTACAGTGTAGCATTGGTACTATATTACTAAAAAATGATTTACTTTAATTTTGTCTATCTACGGTAGATTAATGTATTTTTGTATTATATAGTAGTTAAAAATGAGTCAGAAAACACCACGAGTAATAAAACTAAAGTTTTTCTTTGAGAAATACGGGTTTCACGTTTCCTCGCGTCTCGCTGATAGCTTAGGAATGCGAGTTACTAGTGTGCGATTGTTTTTTATATACGTTTCTTTTGTTACAGCAGGTTTGTGGTTTGGCGTTTATTTAACCTTAGCCTTTTGGATTAAACTAAAGGATTTAATTAGAGCAAAAAGAACTTCTGTTTTTGATTTATAAATTTTTTAAAATAATAAAAGGGACTAAAAGCTTGCTGCTGTTAGTCCCTTTTTACTTTGGTATATTTTTTTACTATTCTTTGTTTGGGTTATTTAATACACTATTTCTTTTACCGTATAAGAAATAGATGACAACACCAATGACCATCCAAATTGCTAGTCGTTCCCAACTTACAATAGGTAAACCAGCCATCAAAATTAAACAGATGATAACTCCTACTATAGGAAATACAGGTACAAATGGAACTCTGAACCCTCTCTCTGCATCGGGATTGGTTTTTCTCATAACAATTACTCCAATGCATACTAGTGCAAAAGCAAATAAGGTACCGATACTTACCATGTGACCTAAGTCTGATACAGGAACGAAACCAGCAAATAC
>CAXBGV010000239.1:0-4696 GCA_963975235.1 uncultured Flavobacterium sp.
AAAAAAAATGAGCTATTTAGATGCAACAAACGACTTGTACAAAAATGCAGCCTTAACTCCAGATCTTGGATTGTGCTGTACCACTACTCCGATTTGGAAATTTCCAGGTTTAGAAATTCCCATGATCATGCAAGAAATGAACTATGGCTGCGGAAGTACAATCTCAGCACAAGATTTAATAAACAATCCTAAAGTATTATACGTAGGTGTTGGTGGCGGTATGGAATTATTACAATTTGCGTACTTCTCTCGTCAAAAAGGGGGTGTTGTAGGTGTGGATGTAGTGGATGAAATGTTAGAAGCTTCACGCAAAAACTTCTTAGTTGCCGAAGAGCAAAATGAGTGGTTCAAAAGCGAATTTGTCGAACTGAAAAAAGGAGATGCGCTTAACTTGCCTATAGAAAATGAAAGTATTGACATTGCTGCTCAAAACTGCTTATTCAACATTTTTAAAACCGAAGATTTAAAAAAGGCATTGCAAGAAATGTACCGTGTTTTAAAACCAGGTGGTCGCCTAGTTATGAGTGATCCTACTTGCGAGCAAGAAATGAATGAAGCATTGCGAAATGATGATCACTTGCGTGCACTTTGCTTAAGCGGAAGTATTCCAATTGCTGATTATATAAAAGCATTAACCGATGTAGGTTTTGGTACCATAGAAATTAGAGGTCGACGTCCGTACCGAATTTTAGATACAGAAAACTATCCTACTGACGAACTAATTTTTATCGAAAGTATCGAAGTTTGCGCAATCAAGGATCCAATGCCGGCTGATGGTCCTTGTGTTTTTACCGGAAAAGCAGCTATTTACTATGGTAAAGAATCCTTCTTTGATGATAAAAACGGTCATACTTTGTTAAAAAACCAACCACTAGCTGTTTGTGATAAAACTGCTGCTGCTCTTGCTGCTTTAAACAGAAGTGACATTTATATTAGTGAAAGTACGTATCACTACAATGGTGGAGGCTGTTGCTAAGTTATTTGTGCTAGTGTAGCTACAATCGCATTTTACAATCATAAGTAACATAGATTTTAATGTACATACTTGAAGAAGTAACTACAAATTTCATTGCTCTGATATAAAAAACTCGCTGTCAAGTAAATGATAGCGAGTTTTTTTATTAGTTGTTGCTCATCGATTATTCTAAAAGAAAACTAACGCTAACATTAGCAACAATGTTAATCTCCCCTAAAGCAAGTGTCTCTTTTGGAGCTCCATCATCACTTTTTGTCATACGCATGGACTCATAAAGAGGTTGCGGATAATAATTTTGTGAATTATCACTAATAGTTAAGGCTTTACCTATTTTCTGACCTAAAACTGATACATAATCTAATGCCTTTTGCTTGGCATCTTTCATAGCCATTTTTCTCGCTTCGGACTGGTACTGTTCTAGTTTAGATGATTGGAAAACTACATTTTCGACTTTATTAATTCCCCCTTCGACTAGACCCGCCATTACTTCATCGTACTTTGATAAATCTCGCAAAAGAATCTCTATTGTTTGCGTAGCATTATAAGTCGTTTTCTTTTTCTCATAATCGTAAACAGGATTCAAAGAAACACGTTTTGTCTTATAATCAGCTGACGCTATATTCATTTTCTTAATCAATTTCAGAACTAAATCTATTTGCTCATCGTTTAATTTCTTTACCTCTTTAGCATTATTACCTCTTGTATCGACTGTTGCAGTAATAGTCGCTTGGTCTGGAACTACTTTAATTTTACCCTCACCACTTACATTGATTTGGGGGATTTGTTTTACCTCTTGACCGTATGAAATAGCCATTAGAAACAGTGACAGAATTAATAGTACTTTTTTCATTTTATTTAGATTTTTGTTATTCTAAGATTAGCAATTCAAAAGCTGTGCCATTAAATTTTACCCAACTTAGCCATAATAAATAAAACAACAATAGGTATCATTAGTAAAACGACCATCAAGGTATTCTCTACAATCAAATGAGGATTGGTCGCTAATGTAATTAGATACCCACCAATCGCCCCTCCAAAGTGGGCAGTATGACCTATATTATCATTTTTTGCACGCATGCCATAAATTGAATACAATAAATAGAGTATTCCAAAAATATAAGCAGGCATTGGAATAATAAAAAAGATACCAAGCATCATATCAGGCTGTAATAATATTGCCGAGTATAACACACCTGTAACTGCTCCAGACGCTCCTATTGCACGATAGTTGTAATCATCTTTATGAAAAAACAAGGTTAATAAGCTACCAAACACCAAACTACCAAAATAAATTATAATAAAGGATAAGCTCCCTAAATACGCTATAACTACCGGTGCAAAAAAGTAAAGTGTAATCATATTAAAAATCAAATGCCCAAAATCAGCATGAAGAAATCCTGATGATAACATCCTGATTTGATCCCCAGATCGAACACTTCCAATATGAAATTCATATTTTCTAAAAAACGCCAAGTCATTGAAACCTTTGTAGCTAAACAAAACATTTGCTACGATAATTGCAATCAAAATAGTATTCATAAAATTAAATTATTGTGAATTGTAAAGGTAGTAATTCTCGATGTCATCTCTAGTCAGTGAGGATCATTAATGAAATAATCATTTTTGACTTATCTTTACATAAAAATTTAGAATGCAATTTATTGTTTATATTTTAGTTTACCCCTTTTTGTGGATTATATCAATCTTACCCTTTCGCATACTATATTGGATCTCTGATGGTTTGTATTTTATTATTTACACCGTTTTTGGTTATCGTAAAAAAGTAGTTCGGGATAATTTAGCGTTAACTTTACCTCATCTCAGTATAGAAGAACGTCTCGATATTGAAAAAAAATCGTATCGCCATTTTTGTGATCTCTTTTTAGAAATGGCAAAAACAATGACTATCTCTGATAAGGAAATTAACAAACGTTTTGTTATTACCAATTTAGAGTTATTGAAAGAGTATGAGCTAAAGGAAAAAAGTATCATGTTATTTGTTTCTCACTACGCAAGTTGGGAGTGGTTAGTAGCCCTGAATAAAAAAATGAGTTTTAGGGGTTTTGCAGTTTACAAGAAAGTAAACAATAAATACTTTGATCAATTAGTAAAAAAAATACGGTCTAGATTCAATACAACCTTAGTTGTAAATAACGAAACTATCCCGTTAATAGCTAACAATCATAGAAATAAAGTTTTTTCTTTATACGGCATTCCGAGCGATCAGTCCCCAACCTTAAACCGAATTTTTCATGACGAAAGCTTTATGGGTATTCCGGTGCCAGTGCACACGGGAGGAGAAACTTTAGCAAAAAAATACGACTTGAATGTGCTTTACGCCAAAGTTTCGAAGGTAAAAAGAGGCTATTATGAATGTACCTTGATTGTTTTGAGTGATGATGCAAAATCAGTTCCTAACTTTGAAATAACAAGCAAATACCTGAGAGAGGTTGAAAAACAAATAGCCGTAGCTCCTGAGTACTATTTTTGGACACACCGCCGCTGGAAGCACCGCTTTAAATAACTAAAAATGAATAAGATAATTTTGATCTAAAGAGACACAAAATGAATTTAAAAATTAATAATAGATTTAGTACCGAGTTACCCGCTGATCCTGATGAAACTAACGAAACTAGACAAGTAAAAAACGCTTGCTTTTCCTATGTTACTCCTAAAAAAGCAGCTAATCCATCGCTTGTGCATGTGTCTAAGGAAGTCGCTTTTTTATTAGGAATACCTCCAGAGAATTTAGCTTCAGAAGATTTCGTTAAAATATTCTCGGGCTCGACTATCTTGGCAGGTACAAGGCCTTATGCCATGAGTTATGCAGGTCATCAGTTTGGTAATTGGGCCGGTCAACTTGGTGATGGTAGAGCAATTGTTCTAACAGAAATAGATGTTAATAACCGCAATTATACCTTACAACTAAAAGGAGCTGGAATGACTCCGTACTCACGTAGAGCAGATGGTTTGGCTGTACTTCGATCTTCTATAAGAGAGCATTTATGTAGCGAGGCAATGCATCATCTGGGTGTCCCTACAACAAGATCACTATCATTGATCTTAACAGGAGACCAAGTTTTACGTGATGTTATGTACGATGGAAACCCTGATTATGAAAAAGGCGCTGTAGTTTGCAGAGTGGCACCATCCTTTATTCGATTTGGGAATTTTGAACTTTTTGCATCCCAAAATGACTTAACAACTTTAAAATTACTAGTTGATTTTACTATCAAATATTATTTTCCCGAAATTAAAGGTACTAACAAAGAGAGTTATGTTGCCTTACTTCAAGCGGTAGCAGATCAAACAAGAGAGATGGTTGTTCATTGGCAACGAGTAGGCTTTGTTCATGGGGTTATGAATACAGATAATATGTCTATTTTAGGACTAACTATCGATTATGGACCTTACGGATGGCTAGAGGATTATAATCCCAACTGGACACCTAATACGACTGATCGTGAACATCGCAGGTATCGCTTTGGCAACCAGCCAGACATAGCATTATGGAATTTATACCAATTGGCAAATGCATTGTATCCCTTGATTGATGAAGCTGCTCCTCTAGAAAAAATACTGGAAGATTTTCAGGAAAGCTATCAAAAGGATTACCGCTTAATGATGCTAAACAAATTAGGAATTCATAATACCAAAGATAATGACGATCAACTGATAGCTATTTTAACAGAGAACCTACAGCTAACAGAAACGGATATG
>CAXBGV010000240.1:0-4696 GCA_963975235.1 uncultured Flavobacterium sp.
TGATATCAAATTCAGCCACTTTAAATGGTGGTGCTACTTTGTTTTTAACGATTTTTACTTTAGTTCTGTTTCCAATTACGTTGTCTCCATCTTTAATTTGTGTAGAACGACGAATATCTAAACGTACCGAAGCGTAAAACTTTAATGCGTTTCCTCCTGTTGTCGTCTCTGGGTTACCAAACATAACACCAATTTTTTCTCTCAACTGGTTGATGAAGAATACAGTACAATGTGTTTTGCTAATTGTTCCCGTTAGTTTTCTTAACGCTTGCGACATTAAACGTGCATGAAGACCCATTTTAGAATCTCCCATTTCCCCCTCGATTTCACTCTTTGGCGTTAAAGCCGCAACCGAGTCAATAACGACAATATCAATTGCACCTGAACGAATTAAATTTTCGGCAATTTCTAAAGCTTGCTCTCCATTATCTGGCTGCGAAATGATTAGGTTTTCGATATCTACTCCTAACTTCTCTGCATAATTTCTGTCGAAAGCATGTTCTGCATCAATAAAAGCAGCGATTCCTCCTGCCTTTTGAGCTTCGGCAATAGCATGAAGGGTCAATGTTGTTTTACCAGATGATTCTGGACCATATATTTCGATTATTCTTCCTTTTGGGTAACCACCAACTCCAAGGGCTAAATCGATTCCTAAAGATCCTGAAGAAATAGTTTCTACCTCCTCAATGGCTTTATCCCCCATTTTCATTACTGTTCCTTTACCGTAGGTTTTATCTAGTTTGTCTAGCGTAAGCTGTAACGCTTTTAATTTAGCTTCTTTCTCTGTACTCATCTTCTCTTTTACCTTTTCTTTCATTTGTATTATTTTATGGCTGTCAGGAGTTTATAGGTTTTAAAGTCTCTTTTTAAACTCTTTTTTGTATTAAAAATTACTGCTTGTAAAAATACTTTTTTTTTGATGTACTTTTTTAATTCTGAAATAAATTAGTTTTAAAAAATTCAATTTTATGTAAATAATGCTTTTAGTTCTGTTGCATCATGAGGGTTTAATTTTCCGGCTAGTACTAAACTTAATTGTTTGCGTCTTAATGCAGCATCAAAACGTTGGATCTCCAACTCAGTCTCTGGAACTATTTGAGGTACTTCTACAGGTCTTCCAGTGTCATCAACAGCTACGAACGTATAAATCGCTTCGTTGGCTTTAGTTTTATTTCCAGACTCTCTGTCTTCAACCCAAATGTCAATATAGATTTCCATTGAACTTTTAAAAGATCTTGAAACTTTAGCTTCAACTGTTACCACACTTCCTAAAGGAATAGCGCGATTAAAAGCCACGTGGTTTACAGATGCAGTAACAACAATTCTGCGTGAATGTCTCCTAGCTGCAATACTTGCTGCTCGATCCATTCGTGCTAATAATTCACCGCCAAAAAGGTTGTTTAATGGGTTTGTTTCACTTGGTAAAACTAAGTCGGTTAATATTGTTAATGATTCTGAAGGATTTTTTGGTTTCATATAAGGATAGGAATATTTTATTTTAAAACTTTGTTTTTAGTTTAACCAATATACGGCCATAACTGCAGGTATAAAATAGATAACAATGGTTCTAGCGCCATCATAATCTTTGGCTAGTCGCTGGCCAAATAGTAACATAATCAATGTGATACATGAAAATACGGCTCCGTAAAAACCAAATAGTCTTCCGTTGTTAATAACTAATTGAATTGCACCTACAACACAAAGTATGCCTGAGATTAACTCAAGTATTAGTATATTCATCAATGCTAATGGGACATGATTTTTTAGTTGGGTTTTAGCAAAATGTCCTTTTAGCCAGTCTACATTATCCTTCCAATAAAATAATTTATCATATCCTGACTGAATAAAAGAAACGGCTAAAAAAGCCAAAATTAGAACAGATGCAACATTATTCATAGTGTTATTTTTTATGGATTAAGCGTGTGAGTTTGATCGATAAATCAGTTAAGATTATTTTTGCATTTCCGTTGCGCTCTATGTGGTACATTGCATCAGATAGCTCTTTAAATATATCATGTATGTTGTTTCCGTTTACAAATGGCGCAAAATTCTCTAATTTAAACTTATCTACTTTTGGTTCAAAATAAACTAAGCTTGGTGCTTCATAATTAAGCAGTAGGGCTTGACGAAACATTTGCATACAAAATTGTAAAAATTTCTTTTGTGTTTCACGACCAAGGCTAGCAATTTTTTCACTCCACAAAATTAAATCTTGAATTGCAGCTGCGTTTCCTTTGGCTTTAAAAGCAGCACGTACCCAAGTCACAAACCACTCTTCAAAGGGGTGGTCATCACTTTCATCATGTAGTAAATGTAAAGCAACGTTGTAATTTCCTTGCGCCTGATGTGCAATTTTAGCAGCCAACTTTGAATCAATTTTTTCGCGAGAAACGAGTGCTTCTGTGACAACAGCTTCACTTAAACCGTTAAAATGTAAAATTTGGCAACGAGAACGGATGGTTTGTATGATGTCCTCTTCGTTTTCTGAAATCAAAAGAAATATTGTTTTCTCCGGCGGTTCTTCTAATAGTTTTAAAAGTTTGTTAGAGGCAGCAATATTTAATTTATCTGCCATCCAGATAATCATAATTTTATAGCCTCCTTCGTAAGATTTGAGCGAAAGTGATTTTAAAATTTCGGTAGCGTCATCCACTCTTATTTCACCTTGTTTGTTTTGAACACCTAGTAAAGCATACCAATCAAACAAACCGCCGTAGGGATTTTGAGTAATAAAAGCGCGCCATTCTGTGATAAAATCAATACTTTTAGGCTTGGTTTTTACACTATCTGTCGAAACAGTTGGGTAAGCAAAATGTAAATCAGGATGAGACAGCTTTTGAAATTTTAAATTGCAAGCCTGGTTTTCGCCACTGTTTTCTCCGTCCTTATTACTACATAAAATGTATTGGGCATAGGCAATAGCCATTGGTAAAGTGCCACTTCCTTCCGGTCCTACAAATAATTGGGCATGTGGAATCCTGCCTAAATTAGCACTTTGAGTAAGATGATTCTTAATATGTTCTTGCCCTAATATTTCAGAAAATTGCATAAAGCAAAGATAGAACAAAATGATACAGAGTAAAATTTTGTAGATTAAAGTTTTTTTTCCACTTCTAAAACTGAATCCGGTTCTTTCTCGTAAGTCAGAAGGAATATACTTATTTTTCCTTATTCTCTTGAAAAATGTGGTTGAGAATTTTAATAGTAAAAACAGTGTGAGCTTTGTTATTTGTTTACTTTTATGAATGGTATAAACATTATCGCATTGTTTTTTGTTAATAATTTTTAGTCTACACGAGAAGTAGCTTAATTAAAATTTTGTAGTTAACAATATTTTAGTTGTAATTTAAGTTAAATTTAATACATTTGTTACAAATACTAAATTAAAAAATATTATCATGAAAGGAAAAATTGTTTTGTTTACTTTTTTTTTAATTTTAACTAACCAGATAACTGTTGCGCAAGCTAAAAATGCTCCTCAAAGTATTATTAGTCCAACCGCTGTAATACGAACGTATCATACTCAGGATGAATTGAGAGGAATGCAAAAAGGAATGTTGATAGAGTTATACATCGAGAGAACGAGAGTTTTAGTAAAAACACTTCCGTACGTCGCACTAGCAACAAAACCAGGATTAACACCAACCGATGTTGGTATTCCGATGGATAGTAATAAAATTAAATTACAAGATGGTCAAACTGCTGCAACTAACACTTTTTTAGATGCTACTAAAGAGTATCAGGAAAGATTAGTTCCTTATGCAGATACAGAAAACATTATTGCGGGGATTTTATTTTACGAAGGTATTATTAAGTCATTGCACTTGTTTAATGAGTATAAATAAATTACAATTAGCTGATTAATTTTTGTTAGGTCTGTAGGTTGAAACT
Organism: uncultured Flavobacterium sp.; assembly: GCA_963975235.1. GTDB lineage: Bacteria > Bacteroidota > Bacteroidia > Flavobacteriales > Flavobacteriaceae > Flavobacterium. Next base: position 3,892 of record CAXBGV010000240.1, read on the forward strand.
TTATTTAGTTTGCAACAAAAGCTAATGGCAACAAGAGTATTAATTAGTTATTTATTAAAATTAATTATGATGAAAAAAACTATACAAATTATTTGTTTTATTTTTTTAGCAGTTTCTGGTGCCAGTGCTCAACAAGAAAAAGGAATTATCGGTTATACAAACTGGTTGTCAAACTGGACAGAATTCAAGCCTAATAAAGTACAGTACGGAGAAGCGGATCAAATATTGGCCGGAACTATTTCGACAAATACAAAATTGTACAAAAGAAATGTGTACCTATTGCAAGGAAACGTTTACGTGACTAATAATGCTGTTCTAACTATTGAACCCGGGACCCTTATCATCGGTGACTTTGAAACCAAAGGAACTTTGATATTCACTAAAGGTTCTCAGATAATAGCTGATGGATTAGAAACTGATCCTATCGTTTTTAGCTCTAACAGAGGAGTGAAAAAAGCAGGTGATTGGGGAGGTATAGTTTTACTTGGAGACGCACCTATTAATAAGTTTGGTAATTTATCATCATTAATTTATGATTTTGAACCTGGTTTAACAATGTACGGCGGGAATAATCCAGCAAGTAATTCGGGAATCATGCGTTTTGTTCGAGTAGAGTTCGCTGGAAAAAAAATAAAAGCTTCACCAACTCTTAATTCTATTACATTAGCCGGAGTTGGTAATAAAACCATCATAGAGAACGTAATGGTGAGCTATTCCGGTGGTGATTCGTTTGGAGTAATTGGAGGAGATCTAAATGTTGCAAAATTAGTATCCTATTATTGTGTAAATGATGATTACAAGTTTG
>CAXBGV010000241.1:0-4678 GCA_963975235.1 uncultured Flavobacterium sp.
TCTTCCTCTTTTTTGCTATAACCTTTAAGATTTCCAGCTAGATTTATTATTTCGGCAAGTTGTTCTCTTTGGTCAGTTTCGATTAATTCATACTCACACTTTTCGTTTAGTTCATTTAGTTTTAAAACGACTTTTTCCACAACTTTCATTCCGTTTTCTTTAGTTTCAGTTTGTGTTAATTCGATTAAAAAAGTGTCAATTAATTTCATACATTTCTCAACGTCTTTTTCATTATATTCAGTTTTTCCGGGTTGAATATATTCAATCATTCCTGTTTTTAAACTTTCGCTTATTTTTTTAATTTCAATGTTTTCGGTTAAGTTTATTTTGGTTCTATTAAATTGATTTTTTTGTTTTTTATCGCAACTAAATGCAATTATTATTATCGGAACAATGTAAAAATATTTTGCTTTCACTTTTCAATTCCATTTGTTTTTGGTTTTATTACATTTTAAATAAACGTCTTTTTTCGTTTTTTTGCCAAAATATCTCCCAACATGTATCTAACATTAAAATGCACCACATTTTTTTATTCCCCATTAAAAACAAAAATCCACAACAATACAAGAGTTGTTGCTCCTGTTGTTATGGATTTATTTGTTTTTTGTGGCGTCCAAATATAAGATTTATTATGATAAAGCCTACACTAACCGAAGCTTTTTCAAAGATATATTTGCAATTCTAAAATAACTTACGGTTTCCCGTAATGAGCCTATTTAATTTTCAAAAAAAAAAGCATTGTCAATTTATAACAATTTGTTTTTGAAATCAACAGCTAGTATCTTTTGGATATCAGGTCTCGCGTGAGGGACGGAAACGAAAAGCCCGCAGCGACGCTTTTTAGCAAAGCGAGGACTTGTAGTGTACTGCCCGACCGCAGCTTTTGCGGAGGGCACGTCCAAATATTTTTTATGGTTGGTCACCTACTACTTATTGTTTAGTAGCTGAACCCTATAATTGTATAAAATTTTATAAAAATATTAATACGCTAGCGGGCTAAAAAAATGTACTTTGGCTCATTGAATAATTACATTTTGAACGCTTTTTACCTACATATATGGATAAGATAAAAATACTTTGGGTTGATGATGAGATTGACTACCTAAAACCACACATTATTTTTTTAGAGAAAAAAAATTATAGTGTTACTACCTGCAATAACGGTCGTGATGCCATAGACCTTTTTGAGAACGAAAATTTTGATGTGGTTTTCCTAGATGAGAATATGCCTGGTATGAGCGGACTAGAGACGTTGCAAGAAATGAAGGAGAAAAAGAGCGCCATTCCTATGATTATGATCACGAAAAGTGAGGAAGAGTACATTATGGAGGAAGCGATAGGATCTAAAATTGCAGATTATTTGATTAAGCCCGTAAATCCGAATCAGATTTTATTGAGCTTGAAAAAAAACTTGGATCACTCGCGCTTAATTTCTGAAAAAACTACGCTTGATTACCAAAAAGAGTTTCGTAAAATTGCCATGGAAATGGGTATGGTAAACAGCTATGAGGATTGGGTAGAGTTGTATAAAAAATTAGTTTTTTGGGAATTACAACTCGAAAATATTACAGATCAGGCGATGATTGAGATCTTAGAATCTCAAAAAGTGGAGGCTAACTCCCAGTTTGGGAAATTTATAGAACGCAATTATGAGGACTGGTTTGCTCCTAAAGCAGATAAACCGGTACTTTCGCACGACTTATTTAGAGAATTAGTGTTACCTGAACTGAAGAAAAAGAATTCTCGAGACCTAGCCGAACAGAGCAAAGCGAAGCCTGTACTATTTGTAGTTATAGACAACCTTCGCTACGATCAATGGAAAGTTTTTGAGAGCGTTGTAAATGATTATTACAAACTCGAGAGAGAGTTGTCCTACTACTCTATTCTGCCTACAGCGACACAGTATGCTAGAAATGCGATTTTCTCGGGATTACTCCCTGTTGAAATGGAAAAGCAGTTTCCGCAATACTGGAAAAACGATCCTGAGGAAGGTGGCAAAAACCTATACGAAGCCGAATTCTTGACTGCACAGTTAAAACGATTGGGTTTAACCATCAAGGAAGATTACTTTAAGATTACCAATATGGAATCTGGTAAGAAACTCGCAGAGAACTTCAAAGGACTTAAAAACAATGATTTGGTTACCATCGTGTACAACTTTGTAGATATGCTTTCGCATGCGAAGACAGAGATGGATGTAGTCAAAGAACTCGCTGCTGATGATAAGGCCTATCGCTCATTGACGTTAAGTTGGTTCAAGAATTCGCCTTTACTCGAGATTATTCAGCAAGCCCAAAAACTAGGATTTAAATTGATTTTGACTACGGATCACGGAACAATTAATGTTAAAAATCCATCGAAAGTAGTGGGAGATAAAAACACAAGCTTGAACCTTCGATATAAAACAGGCCGAAGCCTTACCTACGAGCATAAAGATGTTTATGCTGTGAAAGTTCCAAAAAAAATAGGATTGCCTAGCATTAATATGAGTAGTTCTTATATTTTTGCAAAAAATGATTTGTTTTTGGCTTACGTAAACAATTACAATCATTATGTAAGTTATTATAAAAATACGTACCAGCACGGTGGGATTTCGCTTGAAGAAATGATTATTCCGGCATTAGTATTTAATCCAAAATAATAATTCACAATACTGATTATGCCAAAAAGCAAATGGTTTAAAACCAAATTTTAGAACATGGAGATTACCTTTTCGATTGATCAAATAGCGAGCGTTGCGCAGCAAGTTGTAAATGCTAATCCTAAAAAAGTCATTCTTTTTTACGGTGAAATGGGTGCCGGAAAAACGACCTTTATAAAGCAATTGTGTAAAACAATAGGTGTAACTGAGGCAACGAGTAGCCCAACATTTTCTTTAGTTAACGAATACCAAACTACTAATAATGAGATCGTTTACCATTTTGATTTTTACCGATTAAAAACAGAAACTGAAGCTTTAGATATGGGTGTTGATGATTACCTATATTCTGGCAATTGGTGCTTTATAGAATGGGCTGAACAAATTCCGAATTTAATTCCTGAGGAGCATTCGGTAATCAGAATTAGTGAGCAAGCCGATGGAAAACGATTTTTAGAACTAAGTTAGAAGCGATATGAGCACTACTAAAAAGGTCCGTATTATTCCCTTTACAACGGACTTAAAGCAATATATTAAAATTCTAAATGTAGAATGGTTACAAAAATACTTTCGAATTGAGGATCGGGACGAAATTGTATTATCAAATCCACAAGAAGAGATTATTGACAAAGGTGGCTTGATTTATTACGCAACATACAATGATGAAATAGTTGGTACGGTTTCCCTCTTGAAAGTTAGTAATACCGTGTACGAACTGAGTAAAATGGCCGTTACAACAACTGTTCAAGGATTAGGAATTGGAAAAATATTATTAGAACATTGCTTCGAAATTGCTAAAGAAAGGAATGCCAGCAAGCTAATTTTGTATTCGAATAGAAGCCTACATTCGGCGATACATTTGTACTGCAAATATGGTTTTAGTGAAATCCCTTTGGAGGCCGGAGTTTATGAACGTGCCGATATTAAAATGGAGAAAGTTTTAGTACCATAGTTTTTCAATTATTTAGCCTCAAAGCGCAACCGTATTTTGAACTTTTTTATGTAATTTTACCTCTTAAATAGCACAATAACAATGTCAATTTCATTCACACCGTTTACAAAGCAGGAACTAATGCCTCAAGAAGAAAAGCTAGAGGTAGGAAAACACCGCAGTGAACTTTTTATTGGTTTGCCCAAAGAGACGAGCCATCAAGAACGCCGCATTTGTTTAACGCCAGATGCTGTAAACTCGTTAACTTGTCATGGTCACCGCGTAATGATCGAGTCTGGTGCCGGAGAAAGTTCTAGTTATTCAGACAAAGAATATAGTGATGCAGGTGCCGAAGTAACGAAGGATACTAAAAAAGTTTTTGGTTGCCCGATGATTTTAAAAGTCGAGCCGCCGACGTTAGAAGAAATTGAAATGATGAACAGCCAATCGATATTGATATCGGCTATTCAGTTAAAAACAAAGCACAAAAGCTATTTTGAGGCTTTAACAAAGAAAAAAATCACCGCGCTAGCCTTCGAATATATAAAAGACGAAGACGGAACCTATCCTGCGGTGAAATCACTTAGTGAAATTGCTGGTACTGCATCAGTGTTAATTGCTTCTGAACTAATGATTACTACAGAGTTTGGTAAAGGATTACTTTTTGGGAACATCACTGGAGTTCCTCCTACTGAGGTAGTTATTTTAGGTGCTGGCACTGTAGGGGAATTTGCAGCAAAAACAGCGATAGGCTTAGGTGCAAATGTAAAAGTATTTGACAACTCTATTACCAAACTGCGTAGACTACAGAATAATTTAAACCAACGCATATTTACCTCTACAATACAGCCAAAAACGTTGTTAAAAGCTTTACGACGTTGTGACGTAGCAATAGGTGCCATGCGCGGAATTGATAGAACACCTGTTGTTGTTACAGAAACAATGGTCGAGCACATGAAAAAAGGTGCTGTGATTGTTGATGTTAGCATTGATACTGGTGGTTGTTTTGAAACCTCTGAAGTGACGTCGCACGAAAAACCCACTTTTATAAAAAGTAATGTGCTTCATTATTGTGTTCCAAATATACCCGCACGCTACTCTAAAACTGC
>CAXBGV010000242.1:0-4661 GCA_963975235.1 uncultured Flavobacterium sp.
TCAAAGTCTTGAAGCGTCACCTGGCAAAACAGGAGAAGCATCAGGAAAGCGATCACAAGCATTTGAATATGTATTAAAATATTCAGGTCGTTTCACTACTAAGGAGCAGTACGGAAACATTATATTACGTTCTAGTGCTGATGGCGAAATACTTCGATTAAAGGATGTTGCCAATGTAGAGTTTGGAAGTTCGATGTATGATATTTATTCTAATTTAAATGGTAGACCATCGGCAGCCATTGTTTTAAAACAATCTTTTGGTAGTAATGCTAACCAAGTGATTTCAGATTTAAAAACAAAACTAGAGGTCATCAAGAAAAAGTTCCCCAAAGGAATGGATTATGAGATATCTTATGATGTATCTAAATTTTTAGATGCTTCGATTGAGAAAGTAATTCATACGTTAGTTGAAGCTTTTATTTTAGTAGGTTTAGTCGTTTTTCTTTTCCTAGGAGACTGGAGATCAACTGTGATACCGGCAATTGCGGTTCCTGTGTCATTAGTAGGAACGTTCATGTTCATGCAACTTTTCGACATATCGTTAAATTTAATTACACTGTTCGCTTTAGTTCTAGCAATTGGTGTAGTAGTCGATGATGCAATTGTTGTTATCGAAGCCGTCCATGCCAAGATGGAGGAGGAACACCTGAGTCCTTTGAAAGCGACTAAAAAAGCAATGCACGAAATTGCAGGTGCTATCATAGCGATTACTTTTTTGATGGCAGCAGTATTTATTCCTGTAGCTTTCATGTCGGGACCGGTGGGTGTGTTTTATAGACAGTTTTCGATTACGATGGCGACAGCAATTATTCTTTCCGGAATTGTAGCCTTGACATTAACGCCAGCTCTTTGTGCTATGATGTTAAAAAACAATCATGGTGCTCCTAAAAAGAGAACACCTATTAATAGATTGTTAGATGGTTTTAATAATAACTTTAATATAGCTACAGACAAGTACCAAAATTTATTAGGTAAAATTATCAGCTTAAGATCAGTAACTTTCGTAATTCTGATAGCTTTTTGTGCTGGAATTTGGATTACAAGTAGCACGGTACCTTCTGGATTTATACCTAATGAAGATCAAGGTATGTTTTATGCAATTATTCAAACCCCTCCAGGATCATCACTAGAGCGAACGAATAATATCTCTGAAAAATTACAAAAAATAGCTGAAGGAGTCGAAGGCGTAAAATCAGTTTCATCGCTTGCAGGATATGAGATTTTGACCGAAGGAACTGGTTCGAATGCAGGAACTTGTTTGATTAACTTAAAAGACTGGGATGATAGAGAGCATTCTGTTCAAGAGATCATGACCGAATTAGAGGAGAAGTCAAAAGATATTCCAGGTGCAAATATTGAGTTTTTTCAGCCACCAGCCGTACCAGGATATGGAGCTGCAGGAGGTTTTGAGCTACGTTTATTAGACAAAACAGGTTCGGGAGATTACAAAAAGATGGAACAAATCAATAACGACTTTGTTAAGGAATTGAATAAACGCAAAGAACTATCGAATGTGTTTAGTTTTTATAGTGCGAGTTTTCCGCAATTCATGATGAAAGTCGACAATGATTTAGCACAGCAAAAAGGTATTTCTATCGAAAACGCTATGAATACCCTATCAACTTTGGTAGGAAGTAACTACGAAATAAGTTTTATCAAGTACGGTATCAATTATAAAGTAATTGTACAAGCTGCACCAGAGTATCGCGCATTACCAGAAGATATTTTGAAGTTGTATGTTAAAAATAATCGTGATGAGATGGTACCTTTTTCTGCTTTTATGAAGTTAGAAAAGGTATACGGTTTATCAGAGATTACAAGACACAACATGTACACATCGACAGAGATTAGTGGTGCGGCAGCTGTAGGATATAGTAGTGGTACGGCTATTAAAGTTGTTCAAGAAGTGGCTGCAGCCAAATTACCACGTGGTTATGATATCGATTGGGCGGGTATATCTGCAGATGAGGTGGCACAAGGAAATCAAGCGATTTGGGTGTTCTTAATTTGTTTAGGCTTTGTTTACTTGGTTCTAGCGGCTCAGTATGAAAGTTTTATTTTGCCTTTAGCTGTTATTCTATCCTTACCCGCAGGAATTTTTGGAGCTTTTATTTTGCTAAAAATAGCAGGTTTAGAGAACAACATCTATGCACAAGTAGCGATGGTTATGCTTATTGGTTTATTAGGTAAAAATGCAGTATTAATTGTGGAATATGCCATACAACGTCATGCAGCAGGCAAAAGTGTATTAGAGGCAGCTATGGAAGGCGCTAAAGCTCGTTTCCGTCCTATTTTGATGACATCGTTTGCTTTTATTGCAGGTTTAATTCCGTTGGTTTTTGCTTCGGGACCAGGTAAAATTGGTAACAGAACCATTGGTACAGCCGCAGCAGGAGGAATGCTAATAGGGACCTTATGTGGTGTCTTTATTATTCCTGGACTCTACTACATTTTTGGTCGAATAGCAGAGAAATATAAGTTGGTTAAACAAGAAGAAGAAAATCCATTAACAGAAGAAATTGATAACAATGAAGTTCACAAATAAAAAAAGTATTGTATTAGTTATTGGTATCTTGGTAGTAGGTTGTAAAGCGCCATCAATTGTAGAGAGTACGTCTTCAACAGTAATTCCAGATGCTTTTGTTACTACTACAGATACAGTAAATACAGCTAATGTGCAGTGGAGAAATTTCTTTAGAGACAAAGAACTGCAGGCATTAATTGAGACGGCTTTGCAAAACAATCAAGAGTTGCTCATTACATTGCAAGAAATTGAAATTGCAAAAAATGAAACGAGAATGAAAAAAGCAGCTCTTTTACCAACTGTAGGTTTAAGAGCCGGAACTGGAGTAGAAAAAGTAGGACGATATACAAGTCAAGGAGCAGGAGATGCAACTACTGAGATTACTCCTGGGAAAGAGTTTCCAGATCCTCTAACTGATTTTACAGTTGGAGCCTATGCGAGCTGGGAAGTAGATATCTGGAATAAATTACACACCGCTAAAAAAGCTGCTGTGTCAAGATATTTAGCGACTGTAGAGGGGAAAAATTTTGTTCAAACTAATTTGGTAGCCGAAGTGGCTAATTCGTATTATGAACTGCAAGCATTAGATAATCAGCTTTTGATAATAAAGCAAAATATTGCTCTTCAAAAAAGTGCCTTAGAAATTGTAAAATTACAAAAAGAAGCAGCAAGAGGGACAGAGTTAGCGGTACAAAAGTTTGAGGCAGAAGTATTAAAATCGCAGAGCTTAGAGTTTGATATCAATCAAAACATCAAGGAGACCGAAAATAAAATTAATTTCCTCCTAGGTCGCTTTCCTCAAGAAATTAGTCGAGATAGAGGATCTGTTTTATCTATTGTTCCGCAAGTTGTTGCATCAGGAATTCCATCACAGTTATTGATTAATCGTCCAGATATCAAACAAGCTGAGCTAGAATTGGCTGCGGCCAAATTAGATGTAAAAGTAGCTCGAGCTGAATTTTTTCCTTCTTTGGGAATTTCAGCAGGTGTTGGATACAACGCATTCAAAGCATCGTATTTATTTAAGTCTCCAGCTTCATTATTGTATTCATTAGCGGGAGATCTTGCAGCTCCATTGATTAACAGAAATGCGATCAAAGCAGAATTTAGCAGTGCAAATGCGAGACAAATACAAGCCTTGTATAATTACCAAAGAGTAATTTTAGTGGCATTTTTAGAAGTATCAAATCAATTGTCTAGAATAGATAACTTAGAAAAAAGTTATACGCTTAAGGCAAAACAGGTAGCTGCTTTAGATAAATCGATTGCTGTTTCAAACGATTTGTTTAAGTCGGCTCGTGTAGATTATTTCGAAGTTTTAATGACTCAAAGAGATGCTTTGGAGACCAAATTAGAATTAATTGATACGAAGAGAGACCAACTTAATGCTATGGTTACCGTGTACAGAAACCTTGGCGGAGGTTGGAGGTAAAAGTACTTGTAAAAGTAGGATAGAAAGGTCGAAATTTATTTTCGGCCTTTTTTTATTTTCTTACGAAAGTTATCGACAAAAAAAGATAATAAATTTAACACAAAACGTACTTGTAGTATCGTTCAAACTTATATTTTTGCGATCTAATTTAATACAGGATACTATGAAAGATTTATTAGTAAAAATCAATGCTGAGATCGAGACGTTTAAAGTTGAATCTGAATCTCTTACGGAGAAAGGAATTAAAGCTGCAGGTGCAAGAGCTCGTAAATCAACTTTAGAAATAGAGAAACTTTTAAAAGAGTTTAGAAAAGTTTCTATCGAAGAATCAAAAAAATAATATTTTTTTATTTTTTACAGCCCCGTTTGACATCGTTAAACGGGGTTTTTTTATGATTCAATCTAGATCAATGATTTACATTTTAGACTTACTGTGTTTTTTTAATATTTTGTGAATTTCATTATTCTAGTAAGAAAGATTTTTTTAATGCTTTTACTAGTAATGATGGTAGAAGTAATAATACATGAATAGAACGCAACTTTATATCTTAATTGATGATCAAAATGGTTTTCGTGTCCTTTTTGTTCTGAAAATTACTAACTTAGTTTTAAAGCATAAAAAAACTCCAAATTTTCATTTGGAGTTTCTAGTGACCTCGACTGGATTCAAACCAGTAACCTCTTGAGCCGTAATCAAGTGCGCTA
>CAXBGV010000243.1:0-4592 GCA_963975235.1 uncultured Flavobacterium sp.
GAATTGTTGTAAAAGTGCGCAGAAGCAGAGGTAAAGATATCGATGCTGCTTGCGGGCAATTAGCTAATAAGGAAGTGTAAATTACATAATAGCATATAAAAGGGTTTAGTATCATTACACCATACCTCTAAAAGTAGACAAAATCATAATTAATTTTGATAATAATGGGCTCGATATTGTATCGAGCTCATTTCTTTTTAATAAAGGATTAAGAACTGTTCAATCTATTGCTGTCGTAAATTGCATTATCTTGGAATGCGCTTTATATCAATAATAAAAAATATGATAAAGGGTACTCTTAGCATTTAAAATAGTCTTTATTTTAGTAAAAGGCGTAACTTTACAACTTAAATGAATGTCACTTCTCAAATAAAACAGCCGATCCGTAAAGAAATGGAACTTTTTGAAAAAAAGTTCTATGAATCGATGACTTCGCAAGTGGCTTTGCTTAATAGAATCACTTATTACATCGTGAATCGCAAAGGAAAACAAATGCGACCTATGTTTGTTTTCCTAACTTCAAAAATGGTTTCGGCAGGTGTTGTAAACGAACGAACTTATCGCGGGGCTTGTGTTATTGAGCTTATTCATACTGCCACATTAGTGCATGATGACGTTGTGGATGATAGCAACCGCCGTCGCGGATTTTTCTCGATAAATGCATTATGGAAAAATAAAATAGCGGTCCTAGTAGGCGATTACTTGTTGTCTAAGGGATTGTTGCTTTCTATCGATAATGGTGATTTTGATTTGCTCAAGATTATCTCCGTAGCCGTACGCGAAATGAGTGAAGGGGAGTTACTTCAAATCGAAAAAGCCAGAAGACTTGATATTACAGAGGATATTTATTACGAAATTATTCGAAAAAAGACTGCCACGCTTATTGCGGCTTGCTGTGCTCTCGGAGCTAAATCTGTTATTGAAGATGAAGCGCAAGTAGAGAACATGCGGAAATTTGGTGAATTCATAGGGATGGCGTTCCAAATCAAAGATGATTTATTTGATTATACTGATGAAGCTATTGGTAAACCCACCGGAATCGATATTAAGGAACAAAAAATGACCTTGCCTTTAATCCATGTTTTAAATACTTGTTCCCCTAAAGAAAAGTCATGGTTGATCAATTCGATCAAAAACCATAATAAAGACAAAAAAAGAGTGAAGGAAGTGATTGCCTTCGTTAAGGATAAGAACGGTTTGGTCTACGCCGAAAACAAGATGACTGAATTCCAGCAAGAAGCCCTTTTATTGCTGAATAATTACCCTGAATCTGATTTTAAAGACGCATTGATTCTGATGGTCAATTATGTTATTGAAAGAAAAAAATAGCTCTATTTTGTCATTCTAACGGAGGAAGAATAGTAGCTAGTGACGTTTTTTAATAATTTATTGCAAATCCATGCAACCTTTTTGCGTTCGCAATCGTCTATACTCATAGAAACCCTTTATAGCAACATTGAAAGTAATAAACTTACATCAGGAAGAAAAAGAAATGATTCAGCTGGCTGTCGAAAACAATCGTCAAGCACAGCAACAAATCTATTCTCGGTTTTCACCAAAAATGTTAAGTATTTGTCGATTGTATGTAAAAGATCTGCAACTAGCCGAAGATATTATGATTACTTCTTTTATGAAAGCGTTTTCTAATTTAAAAAGTTTTGGACATAACGGAAGCTTCGAAGGATGGATCAGACGGATTATGGTAAATGAATGTATCTCCTTCTTACGCGTGCATAAAAAAGTCAGTTACATAGAAGATGCTTTTTATCTAGAAGAAAGTACTGAAATCGATGCATTCGAGTTGGAAACAGAGGACATTCAGTTAATGATTGATAATTTACCAGATGGTTATAAAATGGTATTTAATCTCTATGCAATCGAGGGTTACAAGCACAAAGAAATTGCGACGATGCTCGGAATCAATGAAGGAACCTCTAAATCGCAGTTGTCACACGCTAGAAAAATTTTGCAACAGCAAATTAATGCAACAAAAAAGTTTGATTATGGAACCAAATAAGTTCGATTACAACATAAAAGAAAAAATGGAGACAAGAACCATTTCGCCTTCTGCTGAGGCTTGGGGGAAATTAGAAGCAATGATGCCTCTTGTTGAACAACCAAAACGGAAAGTTGCTTGGTTGTATATCGCAGCAAGTTTTACTGGACTACTTATTGTAGGAACTATTTTCTTTCAAAATTTTGAAACCAATATAGTTAAGAAAGATATCCCTTTAGTGTTAGAACAAAGTGAAGGTAATGATCGTCCGCAGGAGTCGGAAATGGTGAAGGAAGCAGCTGTGATTTCGAAAAAAGATAGTAATACTAACCGATCAGTAATTCAAGTAGTTGCAGTAAAAGGATTTCAAAGTAAAAAAGTTAGCGATGGGAAGAATGCACCTTCTGAGCCTTCAACAAATAATCTTATTACTGAAGTGCAAAATGCAAGTAGTAGTGTAAGTGACTATAAGAGAACAACAACAAGCGGAAGTTTATATATATCGGCAACCGAATTATTAGCAACCGTTAGTAATGAAAAATCACAAACAACTGCCAATGACAAGGTAATTAATGTCTCGCAACAAGGGATTAAAGTAAATGCAAATAGTTTGTTATCTAATGTAGAATCAGAATTAAATCAATCTTTTAGAGAGACTGCGCTAACTAAGTTGAGCAAAAACTTTAATAGTATAAAAACGGTCTTGGTCAACAGAAATTACGAAGAATAAAATCAAATCAATCATCAATCAAAAAACGAAAATCATGAGAAAAATTATTTTAATCACCGTATTATTTTTAGTCGCTGCAGTTGCTAAACTAAGCGCGCAAGAAAAAGGAAGTTATAAATCCCTTTTAGAGTGGTCCTATTGGCAATCAGAACCTGCTAGATATGAAATGACTGTTCAAAGTAATAGTGAATTAATCAATCAAAATGTTTTCAGTATAAAATCAGTTCAAAGCAAGATTTATAAGTTTGGGACACTAATGAAAACTATCAAATCCGACGATTATAAGGGTAAGACAGTTAAAATGACTGGTTATATAAAAAGTAATAATGTAAAAAAATGGGCCGGACTGTGGATGCGCGTAGATTATTATGGGACTGATGTTTTAGCCTTTGATAATATGCAAAATAGAGGGGTTAAAAGAACAACTGATTGGGCCAAATATGAAATTGTGTTGTATGTACCTCAAGAAGCTACATCCATTTCTTATGGTGTATTACTGAGTGGAACCGGTCAAATTTGGTTTAAAGATGTGAATTTTGAGATAGTAGACGATAGTGTTGCCGAAACTGGTTCGAATAATGGAAGAGATCATAAGGTAATTTCATTCGAGAAAAGAGCAAAAGCAATTGCTAGTGAAATAAAGAGGATAACTGAGGAAGAAAAAAATGCATTAAAAGCAGATGTAGAGACGATAGATAAAGATTTTGCTAGTGGTCTTCTATCTAAAGAAAAAGCAGATGAGCTTAAATTGGAAAAAGCTCAAGTTCGCGCAGCAACGATTGAAACGAAAGTGAATGCAGAGCAAGAGAAGTTAAACCAATTAGTGCAAGATAAAGTAAACGGGAAGGTATTGGAGGAAAAAGATACTCGAAGTGGCGGTAGATCTATAATTATGGGAAACAATAGTGAAGAGATTGGCGAGCGTCAAACAGAAATTAATATAACTTCAATGAAGGTGTATAATGGACAAGAAGATAAAGAAGAGCGCCAGTCAAAACGAACTACAAGCCAATTAGTACTAGCAACAGGGTTAAATAATGTGGCAACAAATGGATCTGTGAGTAAATCTGATTTCAGGTATGCAGGATCTCACTTTTACGAATGGGGCCTTACATACAATACCAGACTGATAAGTGATAATAATTTGTTGCATGCAAAGTATGGTTTATCGGTGATGTATAATAATCTACGCCCTACTAATAATCGTTTTTTTGAAACAAACGGCAGCCAAACTATACTGCAATCGAATTCCACCAATCCTGCTATCAATAGTATTCAAATTGATGATGCTCGCTTAAGAAACGTTTATTTAGTGCTACCGCTCCATTTAGAATTTGATTTTTCTAAAAAAGTTGTAAAAGAGGACCGCACTTATTTTAAAACGCACCAATCTTGGCGCGTAGGCCTTGGAGGTTACGCTGGGACTAGACTAAAAACAAAGCAAATTTTAAAATACCAAGTCGATAATCACGAGGTGACAGATAAATATAAAGGAGGCTACAATACTAGTGATTTTATATATGGTTTGAGTTCCTATGTTGGCTACGGTGCAACGAGCCTGTACTTAAAATATGATTTGAATCCTTTATTTAAAGACAACATGGTAAAGCAGAATAATGTTTCGCTCGGCCTTCGTTTTGATTTTAATTAATACGTTTTTTAATTAGTTGTTAAGCCCTTTCAGATTATAAATACTGAAAGGGTTTTTGCTATTTAAAAACTTTGTAACTTTGACTTTTTATAACTTTTAGACAAAATTAAATTGATTTCTAAAGCGACTATTGATACTGTTTTTGAAACTGCTCGAGTAGAGGAGGTTATTGGCGATTTTGTACAATTAAAAAGAGCAGGTAGTAATTTTAAGGG
>CAXBGV010000244.1:0-4592 GCA_963975235.1 uncultured Flavobacterium sp.
AAGTTATGAATACGAACCCACTTCACAGGCTCTGTTTTTCCAGTATAACTTTGAGTAGCTTGATCCCAACCCACTGCCTTATATAATTTTTGAATCTGCTCATCATAAAAAGCTTTACTGTACTCTGGAGTAGCAGTAGTCTCAGCAACTTCAGCAATGTTTTTGTGACAGTTCATACACACATTCAAAGAAGGTATCCCTGAGTGTTTACTAACTCTTGCAGATGAGTGACAGTACTTACAATTTATTTCATTGTCACCTGCATGTATTCTGTGCGAATAATGAATAGGTTGAATTGGCTCGTAACCTTCATCTACCCCTACTTGCATCAAAAACCCATACACAAAGAAAGCACTGGCAAGCAATAGAAAAATAGCTGTAACAAGAACCAAGAATTGGTTTTTAATAAAAGCCTTCCAGATTGGAGTACTTGCTTCTTTTGGAGCAACTTCAATACCATTAGCTTTTGCAACTTTTCTTAAAACATTATTGACTAAGTACAACATAACAACCAACATAGCCATAACAAGCGCCAAAGCCCCTAAAATGATATTGTTAGACATACCACTGTCTTGTCCTGTTGCAGCTACTCCAGATTGACCTGCAGGAGGAGCAGGAGCTTCTGCTTTAGGCTCAGATGTGTAAGCAATAATATTATCAATATCTCCGTTTGACAATTGAGGAAAAGCAGTCATGACAGCTTTATTATTCTCTTCGTAAACTTTGACAGCAGCAGCATCACCTGATTTAATTAATTCAGAACTATTACGAATCCATTTATACAGCCACGGCATATCATGCTTAGCTGAAATACCGCGCAACATAGGACCTGTTGCCTTAGCATCAAGTTTATGACATGCAGCACAATTCGCATTGAAAAGTTCTTTACCTTTTACAGGATCCCCACCTTGAACAACAGCTGGAGCGTCAGCAGCAGCAGCATCTGGAGCAACATCTTGTGCAGATGAAGTGAAGGAAAAAGTTAGCATTAAAGCTAAGCTTAAGAATAAATTCCTTGAAGTCGATTTATGGTTACCCACCTTTTTCATAATAGTATAATGATTATCTAATAAATATTGGCACAGTTTTTAATACAAACTAGTAAAAAACAGTAAGCCTTTATTTTAAACTTGTACAAAAATACGACTTAAGAACTATTCTCAAAAACCTAAAATAGTCTAATTTCCAATTTATATTAATTCTAAATAATAATTAGATTTTACTTTGTATTATTAAATAGTACTTTTGCTTAAAAACCATTACGTTATGAAGATTTTAACATTTAAAAACAGCATTTTTTATGCATTAACCTTGTTCGCAGCTACTCTCAATTTACAGGCACAAGAGAGCAACAACAATGTAAAACAAAGCCCAAAATTCGAACAAATACTAAATGAGAAGAGAAAAATCAATACGGTACTTACTGTAAATGAACGTTATAAAATACAAATATTTAGCGGAGATAGTGAAGGAGCAAAGAAAGCGCTTTACGAATGCAAGCTAGAACACAACTCACTTGATGGAACCATCGTATTTAACACCCCAAACTACAAGGTATGGATTGGTAATTTTAGAACCCGCATTGAAGCTGAACGAAATTTAATGGAAGTTAAAAAAAGATACAGCAGTGCTTTTTTAATCAAACCAAAAAAATAAATAATAATAAAAATTTATTTACAAAAGCCACTTAGAAAATTCTAAGTGGCTTTGTTTTTTTTGTCAATAACATCATAAAATTACTGATCCAACAGTAGCAATATTACCGAAAAAGAGTTACTATTTACACTCTAACTGTCGATAACAAAACCGCGAATTAGAACAACAATTACGAACCTATGAATACTTTAGTTCCGACCAAAAAAAATCCCGACGAATCGGGACTTTATTAACTATAATCAATATACTATTTAAGTTTCTTTTTGATTGCAACTTCATGGTACGATTCAATAACATCTCTTTCTTCGATATCATTGAAACCTTTAATTTGAATACCACAGTCATATCCTTTGGCAACTTCCTTAACATCATCTTTGAAACGTTTAAGAGCTATTAGCTCACCTTCATGAACAACAACACCTTCACGAATAATTCTGATCTTGGCATTTCTCTGAATTTTACCATCCATTACCATACAACCTGCAATAGAACCAACTTTAGAAATTTTGAAAATTTCTCTGATCTCAGCAGTACCAAGTCCCTCCTCTTTCATTTCAGGAGCTAACATTCCTTCCATTGCATCTTTCAAGTCATCAATTGCTGCGTAGATAATAGAGTAGTAACGGATATCGATTTCTTCTTTATCAGCCAACTGTCTAGCATTTCCAGCAGGACGAACGTTAAACCCGATGATGATCGCATCTGAAGCAGAAGCCAACATAACGTCAGTTTCCGTAATTGCTCCAACACCTTTATGAATGATATTGATTTGAATTTCTTCAGTAGATAGTTTAGAGAACGAATCAGATAATGCCTCAACGTTCAATTCTTTAAACTGACCAAGAGCAATACGACGACCTATTTCATCAAGTGTAATATGACGTTGTGTACGAACTGATTGTTCACGCATCAACTGAGAACGTTTTGAAGCAATTTGTTTCGCTTCTTTCTCATCTTCAAAAACATTGAACTTATCACCAGCTGTTGCCGCTCCATCAAGCCCTAAAACAGATACTGGAGTTGAAGGTCCCGCTGCAGTAACAATGTTTCCTCTTTCATCATGCATAGCTTTAATTTTACCATGATGTTTTCCAGCTAACATATAATCTCCCACTTTCAACGTTCCGTGTTGAACTAAAATTGTAGAAACATATCCTTTCCCTTTGTCCAAGAATGCCTCAACAACAGTTCCTTGAGCAGCCTTATTAGGATTAGATTTTAAATCTAAAACTTCCGCTTCTAATAAAACTTTTTCTAATAATTCTTTAACTCCGGTACCTTGTTTAGCAGATATGTCATGAGATTGTATTTTACCACCCCAATCTTCTACAAGTAAATTCATACTTGCTAGTCTTTCTTTAATTTTCTCAGGATTTGCATTTGGCTTATCTACCTTATTGATCGCAAATATGATTGGAACACCAGCTGCTTGAGCATGACTGATTGCTTCTTTCGTTTGCGGCATGATATCATCATCTGCAGCAATTACAATAATTGCGATATCAGTTACTTGAGCTCCACGAGCACGCATTGCCGTAAAGGCTTCGTGACCAGGTGTATCAAGAAATGCTATTTTTTGACCGTTATCTAATGTTACTCCGTAGGCACCAATATGCTGTGTAATTCCTCCAGATTCTCCTGCAATAACGTTTTCTTTACGAATATAATCTAGTAACGATGTCTTACCGTGATCGACGTGACCCATTACAGTTACAATTGGCGCTCTAAAAACTAAGTCTTCTTCTTTATCTTCTACAACCTCAATTGCTTCTTCGATATCCACAGTAATGAATTCTACTTCATAACCAAATTCATCAGCAACAATAGTTAATGTTTCAGCATCTAGACGTTGGTTCATGGTAACCATGATTCCAAGTGACATACAAGTACCAATAACTTTAGTAATTGGCACATCCATCATGATAGCAATTTCACCTACAGTAACAAACTCAGTAACCTTAATAGTTTTACTTCCTTCGTCAATAGCTCTTTGCTCTTCATCAGATTTCTGACGGTGCGTATCTCTTTTATCTCTTCTGTATTTCGCCGCTTTAGATTTACCACCTTTTTTACCTTGTAGTTTTTCTAAAGTCTCACGAATTTGATTTTTCACTTCCTCTTCAGTAGGCTCTACTTTCGCTACAATAGCAGGTCTATTTCCTTTCACAAATCCAGGTCTAGAACTTCTATTCGCATTGAATCCGCCACCTCCAGTGTTAGGAGTTATTTTGTTTGGATTAGGAACACCCGGTGGCCTAGGAGTACCAGGTTTAGGAGCAATTCTTTTCCTTTTATTTTTGTTTGCCGCACCAGCTGCACCAGGAGCACCCGGCTTGTTAGGAGTGATTTTCGGCTCTTCTTTTTTCTTTTTAGGTTTGTTAAATTGAGACAAATCGATAGTTTGACCAGTCAATTTAGTACCTGAAAGCTTTTGGTATTGTGTTGCGATTGCTTCTTCCGCAGGAGCCTCTTCGCTCTTAGGTGTGGCATCCTCTTTTGGAGAAACGTTTTTAACAACTTCCTTTGGGCTTTCTTTTTTAACATCTGTATTTTCAACAGCAGGTTTTACCGTCTTACTTACTGGAGTAGCTTTGTCTTGCGCAGGCTCTTCCTTTGCGATGATTTTAGTCTCAGGAACCAAATCCGCCTTTGGAGCTTCTTTCTTTTCCTCTACCACAGGAGCTGGAGCAGCTGCAGGTTTTTTAGGATTTAGATCAATTTTCCCAACTTGGACAGGACCTGTTACAACAGCTCTAGCTTTTATCACTTCCTGCTGTTGCTTTTGAACCTCCTCATCATGCTTACGTTTATCCTCGACTTCCTTCTCTCTCTCTACACGTAAAGCCTCTTTTTCTTTTCTTTTTTCCTCACCTACTTCCTTCGAAGCTTCTTTTTTCCCTCTGTCACCTGCAAATTGACCGCACAAGACATCGTAT
>CAXBGV010000245.1:0-4579 GCA_963975235.1 uncultured Flavobacterium sp.
TGAGCAACTTGTAGAGATTCTTCCTGCGTCAGAATGACAAATAAAAGGGAATCATAAAATACTGAGCGTGATTGTCGAGTAACTTGTAGAGATTCCTCTTGCGTCGGAATGACAAATAACAACGAATGACAAAATAAAGGGAAGGACTTAAGAAAATGAATTGCAATTTTTGACCGGAAATTTGACCGCCTGTTTTGTCTTGCTGAGGAACGAAGCATCTCTGCTAAATGAGCAACTTGTAGAGATTCTTCCTGCGTCAGAATGACAAATAAAAGGGAATCATTAAATACTGAGCGTGATTGTCGAGCAACTCGCAGAGATTCCTCCTGCGTCGGAATGACAAATAACAACGAATGACAAATTCGTGACTAATTGAGTCAGTCTGTGTTGGCTGAATATGTTGGGGAGATTACTCCTGCGTCGGAATGACAAAATAAAAGGGAAGGAAAAATAAAACGGAAGGAAAATACAATGGAGAACGGATTAAAAATATAAAATAATTACATTAAAAAACAACCCGTTACAGAGTTGCTTTTTAGTTGTAACCACCTAAAAATTTAAATGGTGTCCTTTAATTTACTTTTAGATCTTATAAGATCTCACTTATTTGCAATTCTCCCTCGACATTGGTATAGTTCGGTACATCGGCAGCAAAGGCGGCAGCATGCGGTCCAAAAGCGGATTGAAAAGCAGCAACCGATTCAAACTTTAAATCTACTATAGCAAAATAAGGTGCTTTTTCTCCTGCTACTCTACCGCCTATTCCTAATACAAATTCCATTCCTTTTAAAGCATCGCCTAGAGCGGATTCAATCATAGGAAGATGGGTGTTTTTGTAATACTCAATATCAAATTTTATATCCGCAGTATTGGGATACATGACGCTTACTTTTATCATGGTGTTTTTCTTTTAAAATTTTACTAAAAGTACAAAACCTTATTGTAATCACTAGACATTCTGGTATTCACATTCCCGCGGCCCGACTTGAGTGGAGCTCTTTTTTGTGGAGCGTAGCGCAACAAAAAAAGCGGGAACGGAAGGCGGAATAGCTGCCCAAAGAATTACAATAAGGTTTTGTATGAATCTATCTACTGATGGATTATTTTTTTGACCAAGCAAATTTTTGGAACGCAGCGTCAACTGGCGTATTTGCAATGTGGTTGGTGTAGTTACTAATCACTTTTTGAGATAAACCTAAAATGATTTCTAGTACTTGTTGCTCACCATATCCTGCAGTGTAAAATGCTTCCAAGTCTGCTTGAGAAACGTTTCCACGGTTGCGAACCAAGCTTAAAGTAAATGTTCTTAGAGACTCTAATTTAGGGTTAGTAAGTGGAGTTTCGTTACGTAAAGACTCGATAATATCGTTGTCTACCTTCATCATGTGAGCGATACCTGTATGTGCAGGAACGCAGTAATGACAGGCGTGCTCTACGTTGATGGCTTGCCAAACTACTGTCAATTCTTCTTCGTTGAAAGAAGTGTTAACGAATAGTTCGTGTAGTTTCTGGTATCCTTCAAGAATTCCAGGAGCGGCAGCTAATACACCGTGCAATCCAGGAATCATTCCGTATGCTTTTTGAGACGCTTCTAATAATGGTTTACTTGCTTCTGGAGCCGATTCGATAGTGTGAACTTTTAATGTTGTCATTGTATTGATTTTTAAAAATTATAATTGTGTTAAATATATCTAAGCATTTGCTTAGTTTATGGTTAAAAAAATAGCTAGATGTTTTGGAACGTTAATTCAATGTAATCTTCTATCTCTTGTTTGTTATTTACTCGTGATGCGGCGGCTAGACCGTGTTTTGCTAATACTAAATAGTTGGCTTGTTTGGCAATTGTTGCTTCGTCCTTAGAACTATTTACAGATAATTTTTGAACAAATACTGCTTTCAAATTATCCATGAATTCGGTCATTTGCAGTTGAATCAACTGGTCTTCGTTGTTGGCAAACTCATTGTAAGTGTTGGTTAACAAGCAGCCTTTGTTGTCTAATTCTCCAATTTTCGTAGGCATTTCGACTGAATCATAAAAGAATGCTTTGATGTCACTGACTCCCTCTGTTCCGTTTTGTAATTTTTCGAAAACCGAGGCGGTTTTTCTTTTGTAACATTTTAAACTTTCAAGGAAAACACCGTGTTTGCTTCCAAAACTAGCATAAATAGAAAATTGATTGATACCCATTTCCTTCTCCAACATACGAACGGAAGTACTCTCATACCCATTGCGCCAGAACAAAGACATCGCTTTTTCTATCACTTCTTGTTCGCTATATTGTTTTACTCGTGCCATTTTTAGTTCTATTCTGATGCAAAACTAAGCAAGTGCTTTGTTATAAAAAAATAATTAACAGATTTTAACTTTTAGGAGGCGCTAATAATAGACTACCATTAAGCTAGTAGTAAATAATTATCTTACACGGCTACTAACAAAGCACGCCTTAACCTACTAGAAATGGTGTAGAAATACGTGATTTTGTTCAGGAATGAGTTCAAATTAAACCATTGATTTAGATAAAGTTAACTAATTCAGACTAGCTTTGAACATGCGCAATTCGTCCCAACTGTATTTGTCGCCAAACTGCTCTTTCATAGCGTTTAGCGATTCTTCTTTGTACTGTTTGAAGGCTTCGCTTAATTCGATTATTTTATCGCTAGGTAAAATATCTTGAACATTAACTTTTTTGGACTGAATGAGTTTTACTAAATGCCCTTCGATTGTGGCGGTGGTCAATTTACGGATGGTTGCAATATCTTGAATTGAATTTTTAGCGATCCACAATTCATACGTCTCCTCTACTGTAGACTTTTTAGGTGCTTTTTTATCTTTACTTTTCTTGGTGTATCGGTCCGCATCGGCTTCATCTTCGATTAAAGTAACATGGGTTTCTTTGAACTGGTTTTGAATTGATTCGGTTTTTCGAGCCAAATACTTTTTAATTTCTTCTGAGGTTAGTTTTTCTTTCGAAATGGTTTCGCCTGCCACAACTGTTTCAATTAGCAATTTGGCTTTCATCAGTCGCAAAACAGCTTTGGACTGCATCTCCTCGAGTATGGTGAGTTCGTCAAAAAAAGCTTTCCCTTTCTTGAGGCGCTTCACTTCTTCGATTTTCCAAATGGTTTCAAAAACCAGAACATCCATGGGTTTAAAAAAGTAATCGAAAGCCGCTTGGATACGGTCTGATACATGAATTAAGTCGACGGTCTCGCTTGCAAATATTTTGTTTAGTTGGTGAATAAATTTTTTGGATGGGTCCAAAACACCTTCGATAGCATCCAATTGTTTTGCAGCCCAATTGGCATGTTTCGATTTGGTTGAATTTTCGGTCTTATCACCGTAACTAAATTTATGATTGCGCCATTCTTGGGCTAGATCATGCCAATCGAAACTATTAATGAGGTAGTTATGAATAAAATTCTTGGTTTCAAAATGTAAGGAATTCTTCAGCAACTCTTCTGAGGCTTTATTGAGTGCGTAATCCATCACATCTTGATCATTCGAAATTCCGTTCATTCGCAATGGAGAAAGCAAAATAAGCCCTTCTAACGAACGCAAACGCGATAATGCAACATATGCCTGTCCGGGCATAAAAACCTGCGAAACATCAATCGCTGCTTTGTCAAAAGTCAAACCTTGACTTTTATGCACCGTTATCGCCCACGCTAATTTGATGGGATAATGTACAAAAGTTCCCAAAACCTCCTCCTCTACTTCCTTAGTAAAAGCATCAACTTTGTACCGAATGTTTTGCCATTCGTATTTATCGACTTCAATGGTTTTATTTTCCTCTGGGAAATGCACTAGAATTTCTTGACTAGAGAGCGATTTAATAATGCCCATTTTACCATTGAAATAGTTTTTTTCGAATGACAAATCGTTTTTTACAAACATGACCTGAGCGCCAACCTTAAGCTGTAACTTTTCCTCAACAGGGAAAATTTTGTCTGGAAAATCACCCACAATTTCTGGGGAATAAGTAATTAATTCTCCCTTTAAATCAGCTAAAGCTTGCGCATTCATGGCATCAGCTTTATTATTGTGCGTAGTAAGTGTAATGTATCCCTTGTTGGTTTTTAAGTCAAAATCAGGCTGAACGTATTTGTTTAAAGCCGCAACATCATTAGCTGTTATTTTATTGTCTCTCAGATTATTGAGTACCGATATAAACTCAGTATCCGTCTGACGGAAAATGGTAGACAATTCGATATACAGCGGCGGACTTTGCTGCACCACATGCGAGTGAAAAAAGAATTTTCCTTTGTAATAATTGCGCAACGTGCGCCATTCCTCGTCTCTAATTACGGGCGGTAATTGCAGTAAATCTCCAATATACAATACTTGCACACCACCAAAAGGAGTCGTTTTTTTTCGGACTGTTTGCATCATATAATCCATAGCGTCCAACAAATCAGCGCGCAACATACTGACTTCATCAATTACCAGCAGTTCCATATTCCGAATAACCGATTTTTTGAGACCATTCATTTTAAAATGCCTGCGCAAGGTATCTTTAGACTCAAACTTAACCGTATCCGTAAATTGTGAATCAACATTAAAGGAAGGAATAAATCCGCC
>CAXBGV010000246.1:0-4575 GCA_963975235.1 uncultured Flavobacterium sp.
TTTTTCAAGTTTTCAGAGTTGGTAAATTCTTTTGTGAATTTAGTAATCCAACCTAATCCTGCTTCTAGTGGCGAGGTAGTATCGTTAATGTCATTTCCGTAAAGGCAAAAACCCATTTCAAGACGCAACGTATCACGAGCTGCAAGACCTACAGGTTTGATTCCAAAAGCGGCACCCGCTTCAAAAACCTTATTCCAAATCGTTTCTACTTGATCGTTTTTACAATAAATTTCAAATCCTCCTGATCCAGTATACCCTGTAGCAGAAATAATTACATGTTCGAAACCAGCAAAATCAGCTACTTCAAAGTGGTAATACGGAATCGCACTCAAGTCAATCGATGACAGGGATTGCATTGCTTCAACGGCTTTTGGTCCTTGAATTGCTAATAAAGAGTAATCATCAGATAGGTTTTTCATCTCGACACCTAAATCATTTTGAGCCGAAATCCAATCCCAATCTTTGTCAATATTCGACGCATTTACAACCAGTAAATATTGCTCTTCTTTCATTTTATAAATGATCAAATCATCTACAATTCCGCCATCATTGTTTGGCAAACAAGAATATTGTGCTTTCCCCACAGTCAAAACTGAGGCATCATTCGAAGTTACTTTTTGAATCAAAGCCAATGCATTAGGACCCGTAAGCAAAAATTCTCCCATGTGCGACACATCAAAAACTCCTACAGCAGTACGAACCGTTTCATGTTCGGCATTAATTCCTTCATAAGTAATGGGCATGTTGTATCCCGCAAACGGAAGCATTTTAGCTCCCAAACTTTCGTGTATGTGCGTAAGCGCAGTATTTTTCATTGTGTTTCGGTATAAAATTTGAAGTGGCTAATTTATTTAAAAATTATCATATTTAGCCCATAATTTATGATTAATCCATATATTTTGAAGCCTTTTCCTGCTGTACATTACAAGTCCTCATCCTGTAATTTGTTTTTATAAAGTACCACTAAGCTTCTTTTAGTCGCTTTGCGGTCCTAATAAAAACTAAATTCCATTATTCCGGGCTTTTCATTGCCATCAGGGCTAGGAAAACGCGTCTCTGTATCGCAATTATAATAAAAAAACGACAAATCCATAAATTTAGAATTGTCGTTTTTCATTAGTATTAAATAATGTCACTTAGTATTTAGCAGCTTGTCCTTCTTTTGGTAATGATGCTTTTATAAAATCTCTAATATCTTGATTAGCAGTTTCAAGATCTTGCTTTCTAAGGTACATCATATGTCCACTGCGGTATCCTTTCCAAGACATTTTATCTTTCAATTTTCCGCTAGGATCCATTTGCCACATGTTGTACTTGGCATTAAAATAATCACAAGCACCATCATAATAACCGGATTGCACTAATAAATGCAAGTACGGATTTTGAGCCATCGCCTGACGCAAGTTTTCTCCCGTATTATCATTTGAGTTGTCCCAAGGGCGCACAGGACCAAACATATTGTAGGTAAAGTCGGTTTTGTATTTTAATTCATTGCGTAAATACATGTTGATTGCAGGTGTAAACGAATGCAACCACGACGTTAATTCGGCATTAAAATCGACACGGTCACCTGCGTCTTTTTTGTCAATACCTTTGTATCTCGAATCAAGTCGACCTACAGTAAATCCTTGATCTCTCAATAATTCTTTCCAGAAATATCCAGTAGGCACGTCAAGGTTATTTTGTAAAATCACCTTTTCTGACATACCTGAGTAACGAGCCATTTTTGCAGCAATTTCTTTTCTTTTTCCTTCTTCAAGCGCGCCTCCTTTGCTCATGGCAGGCAAAAGTTCGTTCATTGTAAATTCCTCTACTTCGGGTAGCATATCATTTAAATCTTTGCTTTGCAGGTCAGCTGGCAGCATTTTGTGGTACCAAGCAGTAGCAGCAAAATAAGGGAGTTTTAAAGCTCCATCCGTTGCGACTCCACGCGTGATTCCCAATGTAGTTGGAGAAACAAGTATTACACCGTTAAGGTACATCCACTGTTTTTCTTGAAGTTCTAAGGCAAGACCCGAAACTCTTGTCGTTCCGTAGCTCTCTCCTATAAGATATTTAGGAGACGCCCAACGATTTGTTCTTGTAACAAAGCTGCCAATCCAAGTAGCAAGGTATTTTACATCGGCGTTAACGCCAAAAAACGTTGCCTTAGGCGTATCCTTACTTATAGCACGAGAATAGCCTGTATTTACTGGATTTACAAAAACAATATCGGCAACATCTAGAATAGAATATGGGTTTTCTTTTATTCCGTACGGCTGTACAGGATAACCTTCGTCGTCAATTTTTAATAAAGTTGGACCCGTATATGCAATATGCATCCAAACGGAAGCGGATCCTGGTCCTCCGTTAAACGAAATAACTAAGGGGCGAGATTCATTGTTTTTGATGTCTGTACGTTCATAGTAGGTATAAAATAAACCTGCAATCGCTTTACCGTCTTCATCCCAAACAGGCATTGTACCTGTGGTTGCTTTATAAGGTACTTTTTGACCTTTAATGGTTGTAGTATGTTCTGTAATTACACTTTTATCAGGGTTAAAAACTAGATTGCTCTCTGATGCTTTTTCGCTTTTCGGTGCACTTTTATCAGTAGATTCTGTTTTTTGTTGCGCTACTGAGCTAAGGAAGCTGGCTATCGCTACGAATAAAAAGAGTTTTTTTTTCATAAAGGAGATGGTTTATTTGAATAGGTTTTATCGTTAATTTTAGATTACTAAAGTATGGTTTTTTGAGATAATAGTAAACATCTTGGAGACCTTTTTTATTGAATTCACAACAAAATTGGTTTAAAAGGTTATTAACAGCAATGAAATAAATTTTTAAAGTGACTAGATTAATTCAAGTAAAGAGACACTAATTCGGTTAAAAGTGTACTTTTATATAAACTTCAACACATGCATTTTATTTCCATTACGAAAAAAGAAATACTTGAGCGTTACCAACCCGCTAGTGCTGCTGCTCATAAGGGTACTCAAGGTCATGCTTTACTAATCGCCGGCAGCTACGGGAAAATGGGCGCTGCTGTTTTAGCTTCAAAAGCAGCAATTAAAACAGGATGCGGACTAGTAACTGCATTTGTTCCTGAATGTGGATATGAAATCCTCCAAATAGCCATTCCCGAAGTAATGGTCATTGCTGACGTTGCTCAAAGGCATCTGTCGAATATTAAATTTCAAATCAAACCACAAGCCATAGGTATTGGACCTGGAATAGGGCAGGAGATCGCAACTGAAAAAGTAGTGTATGATTTTCTAGTTTCTAACAGAATACCTTTAGTCCTTGATGCGGATGCCTTAAATTGTGTTTCACGGAATAAAGAATGGCTGCATTTACTGCCCTCAAAAACAATCGTAACGCCTCATCCTAAAGAGTTGGAGCGGCTCATTGGACCTTGGGAATCTGAAGAGGAGCAATTCGAAAAAACTATTGCTTTCTCAAAACAATATAATTTATTGGTCGTAATGAAAGGAGCACCGACTCATATTATCGATGGAGAAACTGTTTACAAAAATACTACAGGAAATGCCGCTTTAGCAACCGCAGGAAGCGGCGATGTTTTAACCGGAATGATTACAAGTTTGTTAGCACAAGGCTATAAAGCAGTAAATGCTGCTATTTTGGGAGTCTACCTCCATGGATTAACCGCTAATATTGCCATTACTGAAACAGGAACTCAATCTTTTATTGCTTCTGATATTATTTCGAACATAGGGAGAGCATTTTTAACTTTAGAAAACGACACAATTAATTAACTAGTTATATTAATTATTGTGAGCATTGTTATTTGTAAATTTGTACCTCAGTAAATTTCAATTATGACAACTAACCTGGATCTTCGCACCGTAAATGTAACACGGTACATCACCCCATTGCGCGAGGGTGGTTCCTTACCCGCTTTGGCGGAAGCCGACGATGATTATAAATATGTACTCAAGTTTAAAGGAGCAGGACATGGTGTAAAAGCCCTAATTGCCGAGCTTTTAGGCGGAGAAATAGCGCGCATTTTAAAGTTGGCAATCCCCGAATTAGTATTTGCAAATCTTGACGAAGCTTTTGGTCGTACGGAAGCTGATGAGGAAATTCAAGACCTTTTACAAGGAAGTCAAGGACTCAATTTAGCTTTGCATTTTTTGTCAGGAGCGATTAACTTTGATCCTGTGGTTACTGTAGTTGATGCAAAAATGGCGTCTCAAATAGTATGGCTAGATGCTTATATTACTAACGTTGATCGTACTTTTAGAAATACAAATATGCTGCTATGGCACAAAGAGTTGTGGCTAATTGATCATGGTGCAAGTTTCTATTTTCACCATTCTTGGACGAACTGGGAACAACACGCTAAGAGTCCGTTTAAACTTATTAAAGATCACGTTTTACTGCCTCAAGCCAGCATGATTAAAGAGGCTGATGACTTGTTTAAAACTATTTTAACGCCACCTACCCTACAAGCTATTGTACAACTAATACCGCTAGAGTGGCTGCAGTGGGAAGATACTGAGGAATCTCCCGAAGCTATCCGTGAAGTCTACTATCAATTTTTAGCGACGAGATTAAATCATTCTGAAATTTTCA
>CAXBGV010000247.1:0-4569 GCA_963975235.1 uncultured Flavobacterium sp.
ATGAGGCAATGGGAGGTCATTGTGATACCATTCGAGTAGATATAAATGAAGATGGCTCAATTACTGTTGAGGATAACGGCCGTGGTATTCCAGTTGGGATTCATAAAAAGGAAGGAGTATCTGCGCTTGAGGTTGTAATGACTAAAATTGGTGCTGGAGGTAAATTTGATAAGGATTCATATAAGGTTTCAGGAGGTTTACACGGTGTTGGAGTATCTGTTGTTAATGCGTTATCCAATCACTTGAGAGCTACTGTTCATAGTAGTGATGGTAAAATATACGAACAAGAATATGAAAAAGGAAAAGCGCTTTATCCAGTAAAACAAATTGGTGAAACGACAAAAAGAGGAACAATTGTAACTTTTTATCCAGATCCAAGTATTTTTACTCAAACTATTGAATATTCATACGATACTTTGTCAGCGCGTATGCGTGAATTGTCATTCTTGAATAAAGGAATTTCGATCACATTTACAGATAAAAGAGAAAAAGATAAAGACGGCAATTTTGTAGGTGAAGTTTTTCATTCGACAGAAGGACTAAAAGAATATATTCGCTACTTAGACGGAAACCGAGAGCCAATTATTGCTCATGTTATCTCGATGGATAACGACAAAGGAGAAATTCCTGTTGAGGTTGCCCTTATATACAACACAAGTTATTCAGAAAATATTTTCTCGTACGTTAATAATATTAATACACACGAGGGAGGGACACATCTACAAGGATTTAGAACTGGTTTAACTAGATCATTAAAGAAGTATGCAGATGCTTCAGGAATGCTTGATAAATTAAAGTTTGAGATCGCAGGAGATGATTTCCGTGAAGGATTAACAGCTATTATTTCTGTCAAAGTTGCTGAGCCTCAATTTGAAGGACAAACCAAAACTAAATTAGGAAATAGAGAAGTTGTTTCGCCTGTAAGCCAAGCTGTAGGGGATATGATTGAAGCTTATTTAGAAGAAAATCCAAATGACGCAAGAATCATAGTTCAAAAAGTTATTCTGGCTGCTCAAGCACGTCATGCTGCTAAAAAAGCGCGTGAAATGGTACAGCGCAAAACTGTAATGGGCGGTGGTGGATTGCCAGGGAAATTATCTGATTGTTCAGAGCAAGACCCTGCAAAATGCGAAGTATATCTTGTCGAGGGAGATTCGGCTGGAGGAACTGCTAAACAAGGTCGTGACCGAGCATTTCAAGCAATTTTACCGTTACGTGGTAAGATTTTGAATGTCGAAAAAGCAATGCATCATAAAGTGTTTGAAAACGAAGAGATTCGTAACATATTTACTGCGTTGGGTGTGACAATTGGTACAGCAGAGGACAGTAAGGCTTTAAATATCGAAAAATTGCGTTACCATAAAGTAATCATTATGTGTGATGCTGATGTCGATGGTAGTCACATTTCGACTTTGATTCTTACATTTTTCTTCCGATTTATGAAAGAATTAATTGAGGAAGGTCATATTTATATCGCTGCTCCACCTTTATATTTGGTTAAAAAAGGAAACAAAAAGGAGTACGCATGGAATGATGTACAACGTGATCAAGCCAATGAAAGAATGGGGGGTAGTGCTGCTATTCAACGTTATAAAGGTCTTGGAGAGATGAATGCAGAGCAATTGTGGGAGACAACAATGGATCCTAACTTTAGGACACTGCGCCAAGTAACTATTGATAGTTTAGCCGAAGCTGATCGTGTTTTCTCAATGTTGATGGGAGATGAAGTACCACCTCGTAGAGAATTTATCGAAAAAAATGCAGTCTATGCAAATATTGATGCATAATACGGTAGTTGCTATTATTTGTTTAAATGTATCATGTGATAAATATAAAGAAAACCAAATTAACTAATAACCGAATAAACTCAAAATTATGAAAGTAACCATTGTAGGAGCAGGAAATGTAGGAGCTACTTGCGCAGATGTAATTTCTTACAGAGGAATTGCTAGTGAAGTAGTTTTACTAGATATAAAAGAAGGTTTCGCTGAAGGGAAGGCATTAGATATTATGCAGTGCGCAACTAATACTGGTTTTAATACAAAAGTGGTGGGAGTTACAAATGATTACTCCAAAACTGCAAACAGTAACGTGGTTGTAATTACGTCTGGAATTCCTAGAAAGCCAGGGATGACTCGTGAGGAATTGATTGGTATAAATGCTGGTATTGTTAAGACTGTGGCACATAGCGTGTTAGAGTTTTCTCCAGATGCTATTATAGTTGTTGTGTCAAATCCTATGGATACAATGACATATTTAGCGTTGAAATCTACTGGGTTACCTAAAAATAGAATTATAGGAATGGGTGGCGCTTTAGATAGCTCTCGTTTCAGAACCTATTTATCAATGGCATTAGATAAGCCAGCCAATGATATTTCAGCTATGGTGATTGGTGGTCATGGAGATACGACTATGATTCCTTTGACTCGTTTAGCTTCATATAACGGAATACCAGTTTGTCAATTTATATCAGAAGAAGCTTTGCATAAAGTAGCTGCAGATACTATGGTAGGAGGAGCGACTTTAACAGGTTTGTTGGGAACTTCAGCTTGGTATGCGCCGGGAGCATCTGTTGCTTATTTAGTTGATAGTATTTTGAACGACCAAAAGAAAATGATCGCGTGCTCTGTTTTTGTCGAAGGAGAGTACGGACAAAATGATATTTGTATCGGTGTTCCTTGTATTATTGGTAAAAATGGAGTTGAAGAAATAGTTGATGTCAACTTAAATGAAGCTGAAAAAGCGCTCTTTGCAAAAAGTGCTACTGCTGTTCGTTCAATGAATGACGCGCTTAATACAATTTTAGAGTAAACTATTTGCAATATAACGGAGAAGACTGCACTTTTGCAGTCTTTTTTTTGAGATTAATTAATAAATAAATTGGTTAATCTTTTCGTTAATTATATATTTGCTCGGTTTAAAAAAAATAATAGAAATTTTCAGACTGTGTTTTTAAAAGTAAATAGTGTCTGAAGGCTTGTGTTGTATGATTTGAAACAAACATAAATAATAAAAAATAATTAATTTTTAGTAATAATGCAGAATAAAGGACTTATTAAATTCTTCGCAATTCTATTTGCATTGGTAAGTATTTACCAACTTTCGTTCACTTTCGTGGCAAACAAAGTAAAAAGTGATGCAAAATCTTTTGCAGGTGGGAACCAAGAAAAAGAGCTTAAATATTTAGACTCTATCGGAAAAGAGAGTGTGTTTAACTTAGGGTTTACCGAATTTACTTTTAACGAAGTAAGTGACAAACAAATTAATAAAGGTCTAGATTTAGAGGGAGGTATCAATGTTATACTTCAGATTTCTGTTAAAGACATATTGAAAGGATTATCTAATAATTCTAAAAATCCAGTTTTTAATAAATCTATAGCTGATGCTACTGCTAATTTACAAGGAAACAAACCTTATATTGACAAGTTTTTTGAAGCTTTTGAAGCAAATTCAAAAGGAACTGTAAAATTAGCTTCTCCTGATATCTTTGCAAACAGAAGTTTACAAGGTGAAGGTGGTGTCGATTTTCAAATGACAGATGCTCAGGTTCAAAAAGTAATCAGAAGAAAAGTTGATGAATCAGTTGAAAGTGCTTTTGGAGTACTTAGAAAACGTATCGATAAATTTGGTGTTACACAACCAAACATTCAAAAACTAGGAGAGTCTGGTCAAATTCTTGTTGAACTTCCGGGTGCAAAGGATGTAGATAGAATCAAAAAATTATTACAAAGTACTGCTCAATTAGAGTTTTGGGAAACGTACAAAATTGAAGAAATTGGTAATTTCTTAATGGCTGCTAATGAGTCATTGAAAAAAACAGAAATCAATAAAGTAGAGGCTAAGCCTGCAGTCGCTAAAGATTCGTTAAGTGCTTTATTGACTGATGCAAAAGATACTGCTGCTGCTCAAAAAGGAAATAATCCTTTATTAGACAAAATTATTGCTCAAGGCGGAGGACCAGTTCTTGGACTTTTTTCACCAAAAGACACTGCAACTGTTAATGGTTATTTTAAAAGAGCTGACATCAAAATTTTATTAGGAGCTGATCAGCGTTATGTGAAATTTGTTTGGGGTAAACCTACAATCATCAAAGATGCTAAAGATAAAGATATTGATGCAGTTGAGTTGTATGCTTTAAAAGGAAACAGAGATAATGTTGCTGCTATGAGCGGTGGTGTTGTTACTGATGCAAGTGATTCATTTGACCAGTTAGGTAAGCCTGCAGTGTCGATGCAAATGAATGGTCAAGGTGCAAAATCTTGGGAAGAATTAACAGGAAGAGCTTATACTCAAAAAAGTAATATAGCTATTGTTCTTGATAATGTAGTTTACAGTGCTCCTGGAGTTTCAAGTGGACCGATTGCTGGTGGAAGATCTGAAATATCAGGTAACTTTGATGTAACAGAAACTAAAGATTTAGCAAACGTATTAAGAGCTGGAAAGCTTCCTGCATCTGCAGATATTGTACAATCAGAAGTTGTAGGTCCATCATTAGGACAAGAAGCTATCGATAATGGAACTACATCTGCAATCGTAGGATTGCTTTTAGTATCACTTTGGATGCTTGTA
>CAXBGV010000248.1:0-4539 GCA_963975235.1 uncultured Flavobacterium sp.
CTGGATTAGATGTTTTTGAAAACGAACCAACTCCTGAAATGACTATTTTAATGAACTCGAAAATATCTTTGACTCCGCATATTGGTGCTGCAACAGGAGAGGCTCAAGATAGAATTGGAACAGAATTAGCCTCGCAAATTATTAGCTTAATTGGGTAATTAAACTCTATTATATAGAAAAGTAAAGTGGATTTGTTTAATTATTTTAACAAATCCACTTTTTTTTATACCTTTAAGAACACGATAAAAAATAATATATGTTCGAACAACTAACACAATTAGCACAACAATTTGGAGTAGACTCAGTAATCAACAATCCATCTGTTCCAAATGATAAAAATGAAGCCGTTATAGGCGAAGCTAGTAACTCTGTAATAAGTGGGTTACAAAAAATAGTTTCAGAAGGCGGTATGGACCAACTAGTTGGACTGTTTCAAGGAAATAATGCTGCAGATAGCTCAAACCCTGTCGTACAAAAATTAACACAAGAATTATCAGGTAACTTAGGTCAAAAATTTGGAATAAGTGCAAACGATGCTTCTGGTGTAGCTTCAAAATTAATTCCGCAAATACTTAGTTCATTGGTAGGAAAAGCAAAAGATCCTAATGATTCTAGTTTTGAAATCTCTGACATCATTGGCGCTATCTCTGGCGGAGGTGACAATACTGGAATCATGGACGCAATTACAAAATACGGTGGACAATTTGGTTTAGACCAAAACGGTGACGGAAAAGTAGACATGAGTGATGCAATGGAAGCTGTTACCAAAAAAGGTGGCGGAATTGGTGGTATGCTAGGCGGACTTTTTGGAAAATAATTCGATTTATACTAGTCAAGAAGTAGCTCTTTAATGCTGTAGCAAACAAAAATTACTACTAAATGCATAAAGGTATCTTCTAAAAAAGTAGAATAATAATTTACTAAAAGTGGTTATTTCTGTAATAGAAATAACCACTTTTTTTAGTACTCGTTCTGCGCAAATCTGGATTAAGTATTTTAGAGCGATGCTATTAATGACTGCTAATTATTTTGTAACTTTATAGTAAAATATAATCTTATGAGAAATAGTATATACATCGTACTAACCGCTCTGGTTGTTATAATAGGTTGTAGCACAACTAAAAAAGGCATTGACGCTCCCGAAAACGCAAAGGCAATACACGGAGATACTATTAGGATTGCCAACGACGAATTAGAGTATGAGGTGATCATTATAGACCCTGGTTTCACAAGCTGGCTTGTTTCCCGTTCGTTCCCCAGAGGCTACCACACGCAAACTTTTTTAGAAAACAAGAACAGAATGTACATAACAGAGTGGAATAGTCGTGTGCTGCAACCCAATAGGTACAATCCCAATTTATATGAAATGAGTATTAATTATCAATACGGAACTGATTACGGATATGAAGTAAATTATTTGATTTATAATTACATGGTTTATTTTCAAAATGTCAATAATCAAAGACTATTTGGCAATGTTCCTTCGAGATAATGTTACTATATTTGTAATCATTATAAATAAAGATGAAGAAATTAAAGAAACGTTGGGGAATTGAATCTAATCTTCAACTTGCCATCATATTTACCGTTTTTGCTATTACAGGCTCTACCTCTGCTTGGATTTCTAAACCTGTTTGTGCCTGGTTAGCGATAACAGAGGAGGATTTTGGGAATTGGTTTATATTAATTCGCTTGCTAATTATTTTCCCGCTCTATCAAGTACTGCTTGTGGCAATAGGAACGATCTTTGGCCAATTTAAATTCTTTTGGAACTTTGAAAAAAAAATGCTCAGAAGTATGGGGCTGGGTTTCCTTTTAAACGAACACGAGCAATAGCTTTAATTGTACCTTCGTTTTATTTATAGGTATTATTGTGGAGAAAAATAATAAAACCCAAAGAAGTGTCTATGATTTACAATAAAAAAGCCAAACTTTAAAATACTAAAGTTTGGCTTTTATGATTTACCGCCCTCTCAAAAGAGCATTTAAATATCCTACTATTTGATATTGATCACAAACTCATCAGTAGTATTACGTACTTTTTTCATGTCAGCTAACCAATCTCCTTCGGCATCACGGTAACCTAAATACAATAAAGTAACACTTTTTAAACCCATTGATGCAAGATCCAGTGTTTCATCTACTAATGCATTATCAAACCCTTCTGCAGGAGTAGTGTCTACCTTGAGTTCAGCTGCTTGTGCAATCGACATGGCAAATCCAATATAAGATTGACGCGCAGTATGTTCAAAATTTTCTTCGGCAGTTTGATTCAAATAAATACCTTTAATCTTGTCTGTATAACTATCAAATCTACCTCGAGGTAAATTTCTATCATCGGTTGTTTTGTTATAAATGGTATCAATGCGTTCTGCTGTGTATTTATCCCATGCAGCAAATACAAGAACGTGAGAGCAGTCGACCATCACCTCTGGATTAAGCACTTTAGCACTCAATTTCTCCTTGATTTCTTGATTACTTACTACTAATACTCTAAATTGCTGTAAACCTGATGAAGTTGGAGCTAAACGCGCTGCCTCAACAATTTTATCTACATCTTCCTGACTAACTTTTTTAGTTGGATCGTATTTTTTTGCTGCGTAACGCCATTTTAAATCGTCTATTAATGCCATAATACTAGTATTTAATTATTAGTTACTATTAATTTTATTTCGATATTCCCGCGAGTTGCATTCGAGTAAGGGCATACTTGATGCGCTTTATCTACTAACTCTTGTGCTTGCTCCTGAGAAACTCCAGGAACATTTACAAATAATTCTCCGGCTAAACCAAAACCACCGTTCTCTAATTGTCCTATGCTAATTTTAGCATTCACACTAGTTTCGCCTACGCTAGTGGTTCCTTGCTTGATTACTAAATTCAAAGCACTGTCAAAACAAGCTGCATATCCTGCTGCAAAAAGCATTTCTGGATTTGCATAATCATCGTTTGCTCCGCCTAACGCTTTGGGCATTCTAACTTGTAAATCAAGAACTGCGTTACTACTTTTAACATGACCGTTTCTTCCGCCTGTTGCGGTAGCCTCTGCTGTATATAATGTTTTCATACTCTATTAACTATTATTTATTTCTATTGATTATACTCTCTATTGCTACTTTTAATTGCTTTAAATCTTCGATGGAGACATTTAATGCTTGTACAATCTCTTGAGGAACGCATTGTGCTTTTTCCTTGAGGGATTCTCCCAATGATGTTAGCGAAATGATTACTACTCGCTCATCACTGATACTGCGGGTTCGTGTTAAAATTCCTTTTACTTCTAATCTCTGTAATAGCGGTGTTATTGTTCCATTATCTAATTGGAGTTTCCCTCCTATTTGATTAACGGTTTGCGATTTATTTTCCCACAGCACTAGCAATACTAAATATTGAGGATAAGTTAGATCCAACTGCTCTAAAATTGGTCTGTATAAATTCGTGATCTCACGCGATAATGCGTAGATGGGAAAACAAAGTTGACTATCTAATTTTAGAAGATCATTCATAGGTACAATTTTATTATGCTGCAAAGATATATATTGTACACAATATAATTGTGTCAAATCTAGTTAAACTTTAGTTAATGTAACAAAAAGCGAAAGTGATCTTATTCCTTATTGAGTTCAGAAACCCACTGATCTGTCGTTCCCCATGATAGGTTTGGCTCTACTCCTGTTTCAATTCTCAATAGACCTCCAGACCATATTTCCTCCTGACTGAGCCAGTTTCGATCTAATTTTTTATTATTTAACCAAACTGATTGAATATAAAAATGATTTTTATCGTAGTTTTTCACCTCGATTGTAAATGTCTTCTTATTTTCCAGCTGTATTGTAACCCGTTTAAAAATAGGTGCCGTTAGATAATAAATAGGATCACCAACATTAGCAGAGGAAAGCCCAATACTGCGCATCACAAACCAAGAGGACATGGTACCGGCATCATCGTCCATAGTGCGTACATAAGCCTGCGGTTGATTTTTGTAGATACGCCCAATGTACGAATCAATTCCTTTGCTGTTATCATTGAAGTAACTTTGAATCGTACTACCTAGCAGTAGTTTTCGAAAAAGTTTTTGAGATTTCCATGGCCGATTACTCGCATTATAAAGTCCGGGCACTTGCAGATCTGGTTGATTGGCATGATTGTAATTGTCCTCGGCAAAAAACTGATCGAGTTGCGCCACAAAAAGGTCATCTCCTCCAATTAATTCTTTCAACCCCTTGATATCAAAAGGAACAAACCATCGGTATTGCCAAACAGTACCTTGGTACATACCACGAGCCGGCATTTTATCTACATCCTTTTGAGAGAGATCAGCAAAGTCTTTCTTCCAATAATTTTTATAGTCTAATGCTTTCTCTTTGTACTTTTGACTCAATTTTAAATCGCCCGTAATTGTCAAAATTTCAGACAAAGCCCAATTTTCATAAGAGGATTCAAGTGCTTTATCCGGAGAATTGTATTCCAACCGATTCCCCTCGGCCAGTAAAGAATCAATGATAGTACTGAAATCTACCTGATACCCCTTTTTGTATG
>CAXBGV010000249.1:0-4498 GCA_963975235.1 uncultured Flavobacterium sp.
AAAGCAGAAAAAAGGCTATAGGTTATGTGATGGCAGAAACTGATAATTACATGAAGCTTTCGGGTTCAAAAACAGAGCATAAAATTGAAATTGTTGAATGCAAAGAATTAAGAACTGATTTTTTAATGAGTACAAATGGTAAAGACTAAATCACCTTATCTATTCGAGGGACAAGGTTCCGCAATAGATGCCTATTTAAATTCTGATAATGAAGTCCCAGTTAAGCAAGCCAAAAATTGGGGATACTTCGATAAAGAGAACCCACAACACAAGCGTATACAAGCAAATTTAAGAGCTGCAAACATCGTGGTAGAAAACGCAAGACATGTAGAAGTCGCCGACATGCTCGGATGGTTTAACCGCTTTTTAAAAAGCAATAAAAGCCCAATTAAAAAGCCTTTAAAAGAAATGACACCCGACGAAGTTTCTAAAATAATAGTAGCCCTAGATGGTGTAGTAGTATGGAAAAATTCAATATAGATATGACAATAGCATTAATAATTGTGGCAATAATCGTGATGTTAATAGTAGCAACAATAGCCTTTTTTATAGGCATCTGGATAGGTTTAGATTATGGTCTCAAAGCTACAATAGACGATGAGGACGATGATAGTAATGATTTACTCATTCATTGCTTTGAGTGTGAAATTGAAATGCCAGTCAAAGAAAAAAACGGCAACCTATTTTGTTCAAACTGCGGGTTATGCCACTAGAACCTACCTATAGCATCACCGAAGTATGCGCCCACGATATAGCCGAAATAAAGGTGATCGCTGTCACTTGTGGATGCGAGACCACCGTGCTGATATGTACGGAATGTAAAGAAGAACTAGAACCACCAAAAACCGAATGTTAAGATGAAAAAAGAACTCATAAGTCCAGAAGACTTAATCAAACAATTTTGGCAGGAAATCGACGGCGACAAATTAGACAACGGCTATTACCGTTGGTGGGTTTTTTATAAAAATGACAGTGAATTGCATATTACGTATGAGTATGATTCTAATGGTAATTTCTTAAATGGATACCTAGAATTTAACGGTGAATCACTCAAAGGTCGTGAAATTACACTTTTAGATATTCAATTTTTAATAGAACTAATGTAATGAAAATAAAAATCAAACTCTCAGAAAAGCAAGTCAACACCCTGGTGTATAGTTTTGGAGTAATGCCCAAAACACCTACTAAGGACAGAGCCGTAAAAGTAGCTCGCTCTGTCCTTGATAAAGTAGCGCTCAAGTTCAAGAAAAAGCAATTGGACATACAGCAAGGCGGTAATCTATTCACCCGAGACAAAAAGCATTGTTTCACGCTAGAGCTAGTCGAGGCGCATTACCTAGAGCAGTTCACGATACTAGTAAGTGAGCACCCTCTAAACGATTATGACCGCAACGTGTTACGCTTTATAGGAAATAATTTAAACCAACAATTAGCATAAATGAGACCAAAAGCAAAAAGAGGCATCCCTCCCAAAGTTTCAGAGACTGATTACGAAAAAAAAACAACGGGAGCGCAAAGAAGCGCAAGCCATAGCCGAAAAATTCAAAAACATCAAACCCACAAAATACCTTTTAAAATGACCTCAATCTTCAAATTAGAAAGTAATAAGCATGTAAGTTATGAATTGAAACAACATCCAGATGGTCGATTTTCAACTGTACTGTTTTCCGATACACTAGGTTATGCAGGATCGGCAAAGGGAACAACAATACATGAGGTGCTATCTAATGAAATAAAGGTGATAAAAGAAAAAATGAAATCGCATCCAAAAGAAATTGCTCTAAAATGGATATTGTCTCAAGTTAAAAAACAAAGAATAGAACACTCCCAATTAAATTTATTTTAAAATGAAAAAAACAGTTTACATCGCGGGCAAGGTTACCGGACTGCTACCAGAACCAACCGCACAAAAATTCAAACAAGCCCAAGATCATTTAGAATTCAAAGGCTTTCAAGTCATCAACCCAATTGAGTTGATCAACAACCCACAAGAAGATTGGGACGTGGCCATGAACAAATGCCTTGAAGCTTTACAACTATGCGATGCGGTGCTATTGTTACCCTGCTGGCAAGACTCAAAAGGCGCGAATATCGAACGCGAATTTGCAGAAAATGCAGGCATACCGATATTCAACTACAGTAAGTTTGGTTTAGTCGCATTAAGCAAAAACCTTTTGTAAAATGAGTCTAACACGCACCTATACTGTCAAGATAGAAGCGGGCGACATCTGGCAGTTTAAATACAATTTAAACGGGTTTTTAATAGCGTTTAATGTCCTTGAGGGTGAAATAAGCCAAGCACACTCTGACTGGCTATTTGTAAAGGGAAAATTCCCGTACCACGAAGACAAGATCAAGGACTGGCAAAAAAAGCTAAAACAACTCACTATTGAGGTTGGAGAACCAGACATATCATTTGATAGCCTTTGGAACTTGTACGATAACAAGGTAAGCAAGTTTGATGCTAACAAAGCGTTCAATAAGCTATCACAGGCAGATCGCATCAAATGTTTTATGACCATACCTGGATACAAAAAATATCTATTCAAAAAAGGCACAGGAACGGCTCACTTAGCCACATTTATTAACAAACAGTACTACAACGACGACTGGACAAAAGCATAGTATTATGAATATTGACGAACAATTTGTTGCCTATGCTTTGCAAAAAGGTGTCTGCAAACTATCTGGTG
This sequence comes from uncultured Flavobacterium sp., assembly GCA_963975235.1. Lineage (GTDB taxonomy): Bacteria > Bacteroidota > Bacteroidia > Flavobacteriales > Flavobacteriaceae > Flavobacterium. The sequence continues at coordinate 2,694 of CAXBGV010000249.1, forward strand.
AAGAGATGCACTTTATTCACTTTAAAAGCAAGCTATGGAACCATACCGCAACAATAACAAAGTTTGAGTTTGACTCAATATTTGAAAAAGTATGTATCAAAAAAGAAGAACCAAAAGAAACAACAGTTACGATTTCAATTACTTGGAAAATTATTAATGCAATAAAAGGACAAACACCATGATACTACCATTTAGCACACAACTCAACGGAAAGCCTACTTATTTTTTGGAAAGAATTTGGGAGGGTTTAATGAGGAATGTTTTTGACACAGACAATGAATATCAAGCTTTCTTACGATTACATAGGAAGCAATTTGGTAAATATTGGGATTGGTTTCCCGAAAGCCATAAGCGGCTAGAAAACCCTAAAATTCACACCATCCGTGAAGACGCAAAAGACCGTTGGCAAGTAGGAACAATGATTGATTTTTTTATCAATTGCAGGCAACCAACGATGTTTAGGTTTGCACCGAGGATACCAGTCGTGAGCATTCAAGAAATTGAAATTATCTATTACACGGATCGCGAAACACTAATCAAAGATTTGCCACCAAAAAAAGCAGTCGTAGTAGGTAATAGTAGATTGAATCAAATTGAAATTGAACAACTAGCCCAAAACGACGGCTTCGACACCATTGAAGATTTCTTTGCTTACTTCAATGACGATTTCAAAGGCAAAATTATTCACTGGACAAACTTAAAATATTAACACCATGAAAAATACAATATACATCGTACTGCTACTTATAACAGTACAGGCATCGGCTCAGCTGGTCATGTTCCCTAAGTACCGCAAAGGTATCGAAACCCAATTTGGGGTGTTTGTTGACCCACTTGGCGCACCACCCAATGGTGGCAACGGCAGGCAAAAGGGCATCATGTTTACTGCTTTACTAAATGGCGGTTATATCGAGATATCAGCCTCTAATTTTTCGCAGTTGCAAAATGGTTACAGTGATTTAGTCGTGTCCGGTGGCATCAATTTTCACGTGCTAGGCTATGACAAGATACGGTACTTTGCAGGTGTTCGGTTGAGTCCCTTTGTATTTAGGGATGCAAGGTACGAGCTCGCGGGTTTTGTCCTTGGTGTCGACTGCCTAGTAACCAACCCTAACAGAGGTGTCCGGCTTTACATAGGCGGGATGGTCTATGTAGATCACTGCGAAGACCTCGAAGACGGTAAAGGCTACCGCGACAGCAGCTATTACAAAGGTGGCATTATATTCAAGTCATCAACAGTACGAGAGAATGGAGCAATAAGGCTATCCTTTCGTTTTTAATAACCATAAAATAATAAATCATGCAAGATATTTGGGACGATCACCACCGCAGACTAAGAGAAATAGACCGCAAGTTTAAAATGCGACTTAAAGTACTATTGATAATTTTTGTAATAGTATTTTTAGCTTTTGCATTTGTAATTTGTAAATATTAATTAGATTTGAATAACCATTTAAAAAATAAAATCATGAAAAAACCGAGCACAAAATGGATAGTAATAGCAATCGTATTGCTAGTTTTAGTTGTAATAGGTAAAACACTTCCCGAGGAAAAGCAGCCAATAAGTGAGGTAAATAAAGTTGAATCTAAAGCTATTCCGGGAGCTATGCCAGTCGATGTTTATTTAAATCTTGAAAAAGCAGGTTACAATGTAGATAAGGAATTGGGCTCAGAAGGTAATTTATGGGTTTGCACTAAAGATGATTATGCAATAAACTACAATGTGACTTTATTTAGTGAAGATGTAGGCACAATAGAATCTGTTAGGGCTACGGCAATGATAACAGGAAAAGAGCAAAAAAAAG
>CAXBGV010000250.1:0-4494 GCA_963975235.1 uncultured Flavobacterium sp.
TTGCTAGCACACCTGCTTTTGCGGTTGCACTAGGTACCACATAAGCAGATCCTGTCCAAGCATAGGTAGTCACTATATTTAAAACAGTAGACGACGTTTGTTTGGTATCTATCCAGTGTTTTCCAAACGCTAGTGTACAGTTTTTAGTACCTTTTAGAACAATATCTATTACAGTATCAAATGCATTTGCAGACAAGCGCTCTGTAGGTGAAATAAAATTTCCAGCAGCATTATTTAGTAAAACGTCTACATGTCCAAAAGCTTTCAAAACACCTTGTAACATGTTTTCTACTTCCTCGTAATGACGTACGTCGCACTGTAAAGGAAGACAAGTTCCACCAGTCTCTGATTCTAACTCTGCCGCCGTATTTTTTAACTTTTCGATATCTCTTGATGTAATAGCCACTTTTGCGCCTAACTCTAAGAAATACTTAGTCATTGCTTTTCCTAAACCGCTACCACCTCCAGTAACTACAATTACTTTACCTTGTAAAGCGTCGTCTCTTAACATTTTATCTGTATAACTCATAATTTTTTATTGTAAATATAATAAATTTTATACTATGCACGCATAATAAATAGTAAATCCTTTTTAAATTTTGTTTAATCTGCTCGCTGCTGCCTCCAGAGTTCGGTCATCTTTTGCAAAGCAAAAACGAATTAATTTTAAGTCTTTTCCATTTTCATAAAAAGTAGAAATAGGAATTGCGGCTACACCATGCTCAGTTATTAGTCGTTTACAAAAATCGACATCTGACTCTGATGAGATGGCAGCATAAGAGGCAACTTGAAAATAGGTCCCTTCGCAAGCTAGTAATTCGAACCTGCTGTTAGCTAATAAAGACCTGAAATAATCTCTTTTTTGCTGGTAAAAAACAGATATCTCATCTAAGGATACCAGATCGATGTATTCGCTAATAGCGACTTGACATATACTATTAACGCTAAATACTAAAAACTGATGTACTTTTTTGATTTCCTTCATCAGATGGTCAGGTGCTACTAGATAGCCAATCTTCCAGCCCGTAATATGAAATGACTTTCCAAATGAAGAAACGGTAATGCATTTGTCAATCAGATTTTTTCTGCTGTGTGCTGAAGTGTGCTTTTCTTCAAAAGTAATATACTCGTATACTTCATCTGAAAGTAAGAGAATGTTAGGGAATTTATCCATGAGTCGCTCTAGGGCTGTAAAATCGGTAGCGCTAAGAATTTTTCCAGTAGGGTTGTGGGGATTATTTATGATTATCATTTTAGTTCGAATAGAACAAGCGCTCTCAATTCTCGCCCAATTCGTGCTGTAGTCGTCATTTAATGGTATGCGAACAGGAGTTGCGTTACAAAGTAAAATAGGTGCTTCGTAGCAGTCATAGCTTGGATCTACAATTATAACCTCGTCTTGGCTTTCAACCAAGGCTTGAATAGTAGTAAAAATTCCTTGAGTGGCTCCTGCAGTTATTAATATTTCTGTTTCAGGATTTATGGCTCGTTTGTATTTTCTTTTTACTAATGCTGAGATTTTGTTAAGTAATGGAGGGTAGCCTGCCATTGGTGTGTATTGATGAACATCTTCCTGTGCGAGTCTAGCAATACTATTTATAAGTCTTTTATCAACGGGAAAATTAGGAAATCCTTGAGACAAATTAATAGCATCGTGCTCTGATGCTAATTTAGACATAACTGAAAAGATACTAGTGCCGATCTTAGGGAGTTTTGACATCTTAAATTTTTAAGTGAAAGATAAGAAAATCATTTGATGTACGTTGCGTTCTATTTTTAAATAAAAATGAAAGAGGCTAGTTGCTTTTATCGAAAGTAATAGTACTAAAAAAACCATCAAAACAATAACTTAAAATTGTTGTGATGGTTTTCTTGTTGGTTAGGAAACTACATTTTATGAATAATAAAAATAGTAGGACGTTTGTGTAAATCGATAGACTCCTTTTTCCAGGCGCCTATTTTCTTCGTTTTTATGTACTCTGTAGGCAGTGTGATATCTGTAGCAATACACAAATGTGTCTCGGGATTTAATGTCTGAATCAGATCTTCGAGTAATTTGTTATTGCGATAGGGTGTTTCGATAAAAATTTGAGATTGATTTTTTTCAAAAGAGATTCTTTCTAAGCTTTTAAAGCTTGCTTTTTTTTCGTCTTTTTCAATGGGAAGATAGCCATGAAAAGTAAAACTTTGTCCGTTCATTCCAGAGGCCATCATTGCTAGTAATATTGAAGATGGTCCTACCAATGGTATGACTTGAATTCCTTTTTCATGTGCTAATTTTACAATTACAGCGCCTGGATCTGCTACACCGGGACAACCGGCCTCACTCATTAATCCCATGTTTTTACCCTCTAGCAATGGTTGGATAAAATCCAGATGCTCTTTAGTTTCGGTACGTTTGTTTAGTGTGAAAAGTATTAATTCAGATTGTTTTTTTTCTGGATTTACCTCCTTTATTGATTTTCGAGCTGTTTTGTCGTTTTCGACAATGTAATGGTCAATAAAATCAATTGTTCTTTTTATGGTCTGCGGTAAAACATCCATTGGGTTGCATTCACCCATAGTTGTGGGTATGAGGTATAGTTTTCCTAAAAGAGGAGCTGATTTCATTGTGCTAAGTTTTTGTTATAATCTAAATACGCCTACAAAGAAAGGGAATTTTGCGAGAACATAAGAAGTCCAAGTATTTAAAACCAAAGTTTAAGAGTGCTTTGCGATTAATTGCTGAGCAATTAAATCACATACTTCGTCTAGCATGTTGTAGACCATTTCAAAACCATTCGACATTCCGTAGTAAGGATCGGGCACATCTACGTTTTCGTCAGGGAAAAGTTCGTCAAGTATTGTTTTTACTTTTTGTTTGTAGTGATCGTTTGGAGCTAGTGCGATGACATCATCATAATTGGATTTATCCATCACATAAATATAGTCATATTTTTCAAAATCGTTACTATCAAACTGTCGTCCCTTTTGTTGCGAAATATCGATTTTGTTTTTTTTTGCGATAGCTATAGAGCGAGTGTCTGGGGCACGCCCAATATGCCAATTACCAGTTCCTGCAGAGTCTACTAAAAAAGTTTTTTTAGGTAGTTTTGAAGCAAGAATACCTTCTGCCAAGGGAGACCTACAAATATTACCTAAACAAACCATTAAAATTTTTACTTGCATGAAAGAACTACAAAGTTAGTTTTTTGTGAATATCATCAACAAATTTCTTGAATTGCTTGTCAGTTGCTACAAGGTTGTCGACTGTTTTGCAAGCATGCAAAACGGTGGCGTGATCACGGTCTCCAATTTGAGATCCAATATTAGCTAATGAAGCTTTAGTGAATTTCTTAGCAAAAAACATAGCCAACTGTCTGGCTTGCACTACGTGTCTTTTTCTTGTTTTTGACTGCAAGGTTTCTAGATCCAACTGAAAGTAATCAGAAACAATTTTCTGTATATAATCAATAGAGATCTCACGTTTTACATTTTTAACAAATTTCTCAACTACGCTTTTGGCCAATTCAATTGTTACTTCTTTTTTGTTAAAAGAAGATTGTGCTATTAATGAGATAATTGCACCTTCTAGCTCACGTACATTAGATTTTATATTGCGTGCAACATACTCTATGATTTCCTCAGGAATCTCAACTCCATCACGATACAATATATTTTTCAAGATTGAAACTCTTGTTTCGTAATCTGGTTGATGCAATTCAGCTGATAATCCCCATTTAAAACGAGAAAGTAAACGCTGTTCTATATCTTGCATGTCTACAGGTGCCTTGTCTGATGTCAAGATTACTTGTTTTCCGTTTTGATGTAGGTAATTAAAAATGTGGAAAAACACATCTTGTGTTCCAGATTTACCGGATAAAAACTGAACGTCATCAATTATTAAAACGTCAATTAATTGATAAAAATGGATAAAGTCATTTCTATTGTTTTTCTTAACAGAATCGATATATTGCTGTGTAAAAATCTCAGCAGAGATATAGAGTACAGTTTTGTCTGGATACTTATCTTTTATTTCAACACCAATTGCATGAGCTAGGTGAGTTTTACCCAATCCTACACCACCAAATATTAATAAAGGATTAAAAGAGGTTCCTCCTGGTTTATTGGCAACAGCCATACCCGCAGAACGAGCTAGTCTATTTGAATCTCCTTCTAGGAAATTGTCAAAACTATAGTTTGCGTTAAGTTGCGATTCTATTTTTAAATTTCGAATTCCCGGAATAACAAAAGGATTTTTTAATTCAGGGTCTAAATTTTTAAATGGAGCATCTACATTTTGAGGTTTCATAGGAGCCCTGTTGGCACTTGGCAATTGTTCCGTAAACGGTTGTTTATTGCCATAAGTGTTTTCCATCTTAATTTTATAAAGTAACTTTGCGTTTTTACCAAGTTCTTTAGTTAAGGCAACTTTTAATAATTTTACGTAGTGTTCTTCTAGCCATTCATAAAAAAATTTACTAGGTACTTGAATATATAATGCGTTATCGGTAA
>CAXBGV010000251.1:0-4438 GCA_963975235.1 uncultured Flavobacterium sp.
AGGCCCACCACCTGGTTCTCCTTCATTTTTCACCATTCCGCATATTCTAATAGGACGATTTAGTAATTTCTTGAGCACTTTAATTTTGTTATCAAAGGTGTACATATCAAAATCAGTAACATGAATATCGACATTTAGGCATGAACTTAAAAAGTCCTTCATTTCTGTAATCATTGATTCAGGTACATCGTTAGCATCAATGGCATGTAAATAAAAAAATACTTTCTGTTGAAAATCTAATAAAATTCCGGCAAGCGCTTTTTTGTACAGCGCAATACTTTCTTTTTTATGGATAATAATATTATCTATGTTCTTAATAAAAATAATGTCAGCCTCTAATTGATTCAAATTTTCGATTAAAGCACCGTGCCCTCCTGGACGAAATAATAATTTACCGTCGCCATCCCTAACAGGCCGATTTTTCTCATCGACAGCAATTGTATCTGTACTTGATTTTTGATAGGAATATTGTACCTCTAATTGCGTATTTAATTTGGATTCTACAGCTGGTTTAACTTGACTTACTATCTCTTGAAATTGCTCAAGATGTGCTTGGGAAACTGTAAAATGCAATGTCGATTGATTATTGGTCGTAGCATAATGCCCACACTCATATAACTGCTCCTCTATTGGCGAAGCTACGGTTGTTTGGTAAGCATGAAAAGGCAATACCCCTTTTGGCTTATTGGCAAAATCATAATGCTCTTGATCCAACAATAACTTTATGAAATAGTAGTTTTTATAATCCCGTGATAGGTCATCAAAATTTTGATAAATGATTTTTAATTTTTGATATACCTCTTCAAAAAAAGGAAGCTTATCCATACCTACAATAAAAATAGCAAGTTCGGTATCTTTAGTTCTATTGATGTACGCATTGATGGTTTCAGAGCACGGATCAAATTGATTTAAAAAAGAATTCAAAAACTTAAACATTCTACTAGCAGCTCCAGAGGCCGGAACAAATTTGAGCAGTTTTAAGTTTGTTTTATTTGCGTCAAAAAAATCGGCTTTTTCCTTAAATTCTGCGTCAGTGTGTTTAATAATACCACTGCCAATAGTCGCTGGTGCAATGAGCTTCATTTTAGGAACCCCTGTTTTAAATATAGCAAGTTGCTTTTGGATTGCATTTATAGCTATTCCATGCTCATACACTTGCACAAAATCAAGCGTGCTCAATCCCATTTTGTAGGCGACAACTAAGCTATCTATGATCCCAACTGCAGTTTTCAATCGACTATCTTTATCCCCAGAGAGAGTGATAAATGGTTTCTTGTTTTTTATCAATGTAGCTTTAAAAACTTCAAAAACCGACTTTCGATCGTCCGGCCGATCGCGTAAATCATCTTTTTCCCAAGGCACATCTATATCCGTTAGAAAAAATAAGTCGTATTGATGTTGTACGGCTGCTTCATCAAGCAGCGGATCACAATAATCATAATAGACCTCTGAAAATACTTTTGTAACCATTAAATTAGTGTCACAAAAAAGGAAGTTATTTGCTGTTTTTAACTTTTCATTCTCCAGTCTGGTTTGCCCGTACGCAATAGGCATCATGTCGTTTACATCACAAATACTCTGGCTAGTATCCCATTTTTCTTGCAGATAATCCCGAGCGAACTCAGGTACCCATTCTGTTTTATAATAATCAGCGAGTTGTATTGACAGCGTTGTTTTTCCAGTACTTTCTGGACCAAACATGGCTATTTTTATGATGTCAGCTTTGTGTTGTTTAAGATTTTCTTCCATTCGATATAACCGTATACGGCAACAATTGTGAATACTAAATATTGAAAACTAGTAAAAGTGTAACCCTTCGCAAAATAAAGTGGTATGGAGAGTATATCACCAATAATCCAAAAGATCCAATTTTCAATTTTTCTTTTTGCCATTAGCCACATTCCCACAAAAAAGATAGCCGTTAATAGGGTGTCTAAGTAGGAATACCAAGTTGTAAATTTATTAAAATAAAGATAGACAGCAACTACAAAAGCCACAGTTACTACAAAAATGATTACAGAAGTTGCTTTTTCTCTAGCATTCATGACCGAAATTGAGTGGACTTCTACATTTTCGTTTTTCCTAGTCCAATGATACCATCCATAAATACTCATAAAAAAATAATAAACATTTATCATGGAATCCCCAAGTAAATGCCACCTCCAAAGGAGATAAGCATAAATAGAAGTACTAACTAACCCTGTCGGGAAAACTAATATATTGTCTTTCTTAGCAAACCAAACACTCGCCAAACCAAAAAAAACGCCAATGAGTTCTAAATAAATTTCATGAATAGGGTAACCGCTATATTGAGAAAAAAAATAGTCTACCATGCCAATTTAAAGATTATGTGAATTAAAAAAATGAATGTTTTTCTCAAAAGCGGTTCCTATAACCACCAAATCTGCGCCTGCAGCATAAGCATTTTGTATTCCAGTCAAATCTACGATACCACCGCCCACAATCAAAGGAATACTAATATTTTGCCCCACAGTAGTAATCATTTCAAGAGGAACCACGCTGTCTGCTCCGCTACCTGCCTCAAGGTATATTAATTTATTTCCTAACATCTCTCCTGCTTGTGCCGTAGCCAATGCATACTTAATATTGTCTCTATCCAAAGGTTTAGTCTTACTTACAGCAGCTACGGCAGTCACTCGACCACTTTCAATTAGCATATAACCCGTTGAAATCACTTCTAAATTTGTTTTTTTAAGTATTGGAGCAGCATCAACTTGATGTCCTATTAAAAAATCGGGATTGCGACCGGAGATCAAAGACAGAAATAAAATAGCATCTGCCTTATCTGAAATTTGAGAAGGATTACCCGGAAAAAGAACAACTGGGAGTGCAACATTGCTTTTTATAAAAACAATCAATTCATCTAAGATATTATTTTGCACATGGCTTCCGCCGATAAAGATATGTGTAGCGGGAGATTGATTAATTTTTAGTACCAAAACCTCTAACTGCTCCCACACTATTTTGTCTGGATCGAGGAGAATGGCTTGTACTATTTGATTGTAAATTGATGTCATTTTGTATTGTAAAGGATCTGCAAGATTAGTTTGTAAAGCGCCCAAATGAGAAAGGATAAAAAGCAATGTCGAAGCTATTTTTCTAACGCGAAAACCAAAGTAAAACCTTCTATTTCTTCAAAATAAATACGGAAATCTTTTACCAAGCCACCAAAATGAAGTGTAGCGCTGGTTGTTTTTGTGATGTTTTCGAATGTTTTAACACGAATATGATCTTTAAAACTAATTCCTTTTTCGTTTCTGATTTTAAAAATCGCTTCTTTAGCGCCCCAAATTACCGTTAGTTTTTTGATATATTCCTCAGTGTTATTTGGATTTAAATATTGGAACTCCTCGTCGACAAATTTGTCAGCAATGCGCATAACTTTGTTACGTTGCAATTCCATGTCGATGCCTACCGTTTCGTTACTAATGATTATGGCCGAAAATTCATGAGAGTGGGTTATCGAAATATGGTTTTCGCCTTTAATGTGCGGTTTTCCATAGGCATCATAATGCAAATCTAGATCTGTATGACCAATTTCTTGAAACAACCTGCGTACGCTTAAAAAAGCACGTTGATGCAGTTCGGATTTCATTTTACTGAGTCGAAGTTGATTAATTGGATTTAATGTAACCGAATCAAATAACTCCTGATAGGTTTCGGTAATTTTCCAAACTAGGATTTGAGTCGTTTTGTTGAATTGTATTGTTTTGAATAAGGGCATGTGTTGTATCCTATTTTTTAGCCCCGATAGCAGCGACATCCTTTATGTTCTTTCTTTAAGAACATAAAGATAAAGCGAATAGCGGGAAACAGCTCATAAAAGAGATTATTTAACTAACGCTCAAAATATTAGGCTATTAAACATTTCATAAATCTTGAGTTATGTGCTATATTTATAAAGTTATTACGTAAATTTGCAAAAAAATTCACCTAAGCCTATTGGGCTAACGGACGAACTAATTACAAATATACTATAAATGAGTACATCGACTATGCCTTATGTGGCTTTCAAAGTAAAAGACATTTCTCTAGCGGCTTGGGGAAGAAAAGAAATTGAACTAGCAGAAGCTGAAATGCCAGGTTTAATGGCGCTTCGTGCTGAATATAAAAATGAACAACCACTTAAAGGAGCACGTATTGCTGGATGTTTGCACATGACAATCCAAACAGCGGTTTTAATCGAAACTTTAATTGCTCTTGGTGCTGAGGTTACTTGGTCATCTTGTAACATCTTCTCTACACAAGACCAAGCTGCTGCTGCTATTGCTGCTGCTGGAATTCAAGTATATGCTTGGAAAGGTTTGAACGAAGAAGATTTTGACTGGTGTATCGAGCAAACATTATTTTTTGGTGAAGACAGACAACCATTGAACATGATCCTTGATGATGGTGGAGATTTAACTAATATGGTTAT
>CAXBGV010000252.1:0-4390 GCA_963975235.1 uncultured Flavobacterium sp.
ACAGTAAATTATACTAAAGTGGGAGTAAACTTATACACTCCTGTTTATGGAGATTTAGGTTTAGCTGCAGGTGCTAGCACACTAATAGAAGGTAGAAATATCGGAAAAGCGACTGGATACTACGGTGCAGTGGTTTACAAATTTTAATTAATAACTTTACTCTAAGAAAATGAAAAACTTAAACATAAAAAGTGCTTTACTAGCATGCACATTACTTGCAACTTTAGTTTCATGTGATAGCGATTACGCTGACGAAAAACCAACTATTGCCAACATCGCAGTAACAAACCCTGCTTTTAGCACACTTGAGGCAGCAGCTATTCAAGGTGGAGTTGCAGTTGTACTAAGCAATAAAAACGGTGGAGACGCATCAGGAAACTTTACTGTTTTTGCACCTACAAATGACGCTTTTGCTAGATTAGGACTAGTAGACGCAGGAAGTTTAGGAGCGTTAAACAATACTTTTTTGACTAATACATTATTGTACCACGTATCTAACGGAAATTTACCATCTAGCCAAATCATGGCTGGAGGAACTTCAGGATCAGCTTACAATAGTCTTACTAGACGTTTTATTAGCAGAGGAAACGATTTATACATCAACGGATCTAAAATTGTTATTACTAACGTTGCAGCAAGTAACGGTACCGTTCACGCAATCGACAAAGTTATGTTAGCTACTAATGCTAATATCGTAGCATCAGCTCAAGCAGTTGCAGGCGGTGGTGTATTCAAAAAACCAGAGCTTACATTTTTAGTAGCAGCTGTGGTTAGATCGGGATTAGCTCCAACATTAGCTAACCCAGCTAATAATTTTACAATTTATGCTCCAACAGATGCTGCCTTCATCGCAGCAGGATTTCCAACGGCTGCAGCCGTATCTGCAGCTGACCCAGCTTTCTTAGCTTCAGTTTTATTGAACCATGCAGTTGGAACTGGTAAATTCACCTCAGAGCAAACTGCTTTAACAGCTATGACAGCTGGTGGAGGAACATTAACATACAGTGCATTCAATAACGGAACATTTACAGTGAAAAGTAACGGTATAGCCACTCCAGCAAATATGGTGATTCCAGACATTCAATGTACAAATGGTGTAGTACATATTATCGATAAAGTGTTATTGCCATAAAACTTTGGAAGATAAGGCAATCAAAATAATTTTTGATTGCCTAAAAGCAACAGTCGCAAATAACTTTGCGACTGTTTTTTTTAAAAACCGCAAGATTCTGATTAATTTGATAATCAACCACTTTAACATAATACTTGAGTTTTTCTGAAATAAAGTATCTAAAGTAATTGCAATTAAATCATTGGTACGATTATTTAGCAGTACAAATAATAATTATATCCATTGCAAAGAGAAGACTAGAACTAAAGACTATATTTGCATTTAGTATGTTTATAAAAAAGAAAAGGAGCAACTTAAGGTTCTTCCAGTTCATTTTACTATCATCATAAAAATAGGTACATAAATTTTAAATAAAATAGGTTGTAATGAAAATTAATATTCTGTCTCTACTAGCTTTAGTTGTAATTAGTATCAGTGGGTGCAAATCAAACGAAAAAGACGCAACTTTTACAGAACGTGTTGAAAAAGCACATCTTGCTAAAGATTTTTTAGCTAAAGAGGCAATCCAATTTGATTTAAAACTAGAATTTGGAGGTAAAGAACGAGTAAATGCAAAATTTACTATTCTGACTAATTCGAGTAAAGCTGTTATTGAATATCAGAATGGTGCAAAAATAATTGTCGATAAAGATAAAGTATCCTATGCGAGTACGATTCCAAACGCAGAATCTGTTCGCTTTGATGCCTACACTTGGAGTTATTTTTTCCTATTTCCTTACAAACTAACAGATCCAGGAACGGTATGGAATACGTATAGTAATAAGGAGAAAGACAGTGCAAATTATTTGACAGAAAAATTAACTTTTACTTCAGGAACAGGGGATGCACCAGACGATTGGTATGTAGTTTACGCCAATGCAACTACCCACTTAATTGAAAAAGCAGCTTATATTGTTACTGCAAAAAGCGGAAAAGAAGAAGCCGAAAAAAATCCGCATGCTATACAATATTTAGAGTACACTACAATTGATGGTATACCAATTGCTACTAAATGGGTTTTCTGGGGATGGCAAGAAGGTAAAGGACTTACAGATGAGATAGGACATGCTACAATAACAAATATAAAATTTGTAAAAGCTGATCCAGATTATTTTACTCCTAGAATTGATTTTAAAACTAAATAAATCTTATTTTTAAATACTAATTTCAGTATACACCACAAAACAGCTGCCAACATAACCAAAAAATTCTTTAATATGGAACATATTGTTATTATAGGAAACGGAATTGCCGGCGTTACTCTCGCAAGACATATCAGAAAAAAATCAGATTCAAAAATTACCATTGTATCTAACGAAGCTGACTTTTTCTATTCTCGTACCGCTTTAATGTATGTTTTCATGGGGCATATGAAATTTGAACATACGCAACCTTATGAGAATAACTTTTGGAAAAAAAACAATATTAATTTAGTAAGAGGCTTGGTCATTGCTGTTGAAACTAGTACTAAAGAGATTGTACTAGAAAATTCAACTAAACTATCTTTTGATAAGCTCGTGATTGCTACAGGTTCTAAACCCAATAAATACGGTTGGCCTGGACAAGATTTAAAAGGAGTAACAGGTTTATATCACAAACAAGATTTAGAAGCTTTAGAGCAATGGGCCCCTACAACAAAACGAGCCGTTATAGTAGGTGGTGGTTTAATTGGAATCGAACTTGCTGAAATGCTTCGTTCTAGGGATATCGCAGTGACTTTTCTAGTTCGTGAAAAATCCTTTTGGAGTGGTGTATTGCCTTTCGGCGAAAGCCAAATGATTAATCGTCATATCGCAGAACATCAGATCGATTTAAGACTGGAAACCAATTTAGTAGAAATCATTGCTAATAATAATGGTCACGTAAAAGAAGTTCTTACTGATAAAGGCGAAACGATATCCTGTGAAATAGTAGGTCTAACTGCAGGAGTAGCTCCTAATATTGCCTTTTTAAAAGGATCCGGAATCGAATTAGATAAAGGGGTAAAAGTAAATCGCTTTTTAGAAACGAATATTAAAGATATCTATGCTATAGGTGACTGTGCTGAGCAACAGGAAGCTATTGATCAACGCAGACCTATTGAAGCGGTTTGGTACACGGGAAGAATGATGGGTGAAGCACTTGCGCAGACCTTAACAGGTACGCGCACAGCATATAATCCGGGACATTGGTTTAATTCGGCTAAATTTTTAGATATAGAATATCAAACTTATGGTTGGGTTTGGGCTGAGGCAAAAGAAAATGAAAGTCATTTTTACTGGGAACACGAATCTGGTAAAAAATCAATCCGAATCGCATTCGATAAAAAAGATCGTACATTTTTAGGTATAAACAGTTTTGGCATCAGAATGCGTCATGAATTTTTTGACACCGTTTTGACTAAAAAAGAAAGTGTAGATTATGTAATATCAAATCTAGCCGCTGCTAATTTTGATCCAGAGCTATACACGTCTTACAACCGCGCAATTCAACAACAATTTAGTAGTCAGTTTGACACTACAAAAACGATATAAAATGAGTAAATCAATAAAAAACATATCTATCGCCTCGCATGAAAACATGCAGATGGATAGCGTACAAAAATTAGGAATTACTCTAGGTCTAGTTGGGTTATTTATAATGACGCTAGCGCTTTTTAATATAGCTTTCCCTAATAAAGGTTTATGGTTAGCAGGATCTATAGTAGCGATTTTATCAGGAATTGTGCTCTATGCTAATAGAACCTATTTGAACCAACCAGAAGGAATAAAAAATAATGGTGTCTATCATAATGCCCTTACCAATAAAGGAAGCTGGGCTTGGATGACAGGTATAGTTCTGACCTCGTTCTATGTCGTTCTTTACTGGTTTCCAAAGTATTTAGGACTAGGACAAGATGGCGGTGCTAATACTGGTATTGTTGGTTTTTTTGACCCACTAAGCCTTATCTTAAATGGTAAACCAGCAAGTCAATGGTTTGTGTACGGAACCTTGTACACGGTTGCTATACTTGGACTTGGATATAAATTTATCTTAAAGTACAGACACAATAAGTACCAGTTAGTACGAACCTTATCTGTCATGTTTTTTCAATTGGGATTTGCTTTTTTAATTCCCGAAATTTTAGAAAAATTAAACCCTGACAAGGCTTATTTTGCTAAAGACATTAAAAATATGTGGCCGCTTAATTACTACTTTTTTAATGATTGGCATTTAAAAGCTATGTTTGATGGTGGTAATTTAGGAATGTTTATGCTAGTTTTTGGTATAGCCTTAATTTTTATCATCTCGCCTATCCTA
>CAXBGV010000253.1:0-4365 GCA_963975235.1 uncultured Flavobacterium sp.
TTTATAGTGCTTTACAGTTATTTTACCAACTATTTTTGACTATTAAACCTTTTTTTATATTATTTAGCTTCAGCAACTGTTATAAATCATCAAAATCAAATAGCCATTTGGCTGCTTTATCATACCACAATTGACCTTGACTTACTCGAAGAGGACATTCAAAATTATTGGTATACAAACCACCTGTTCCCAATCCTTGTGGTAAAGAACTATGCTGTAAAAACGTCCATTGAGCGATAGCGTTTAGACCAATATTACTCTCTAAAGCAGAGGTAATCCACCACCCAATATTATGTTTTTCGGCCAATGTTATCCATTCTTGAGTTCCCTTAAAACCACCTACAAAACTTGGCTTCAAAATGATATATTGCGGCTTTGTTTTTATCAATAAAGCCTCTTTATCTTCCTTAGAATAGACACCAATTAGCTCTTCATCTAAGGCAATAGGAAAAGGAGTTGTTTTACACAACTCTGCCATCCTGTCAGTATTGTTTTTTGCTATAGGCTGCTCAATGCTATGTAACTTAAATTCATTAAGTTGCGTTATTTTATCTAAAGCTTCATTTAAACCAAAAGCACCATTAGCATCTACTCTAATTTCAATTTGATTTTCATCAAAATTAGACCTAATAAATCGCAATAACTCTAGTTCTTTATCAAAATCTATTGCGCCAATTTTGAGTTTTACACAAGTAAACCCTTCGGTTAGTTTTTCTTCAATTTGTTGCTTCATAAAAGCTGGTTCGCCCATCCAAATTAAGCCATTGATAACAATTGATTTTTCCTCACGAGTAAATGCTGAAGGAAAGAGTAAAAAAGGCGTCTCACTACCTAAAGATTGAAAGGCCATTTCGACTCCAAATTGTATCGACGGAAATTCGATCAAAGCTTCCCAAAGAATGTCTTTTCCCAAGTGAATATTAGCACAAGTCCATTGTAGCTTCTCTTCATAATCGGGACGGTCATCGGCACTTAATCCTCTTAGTATACCACACTCTCCTATTCCTTTTTTTTCATTTTCTTCAAGAACAATAAACCAAGTTTCTTTAGTAGTCATTACTCCACGAGAAGTTCCAGAAGGTCTTTTAAAATCGAGTATGTATTTGTGATAGGTCGCTTTCATTTATTCCGAAATTGAAATTTTAATATCTAAACTATTAGAAATGGCTCATAAAACAGACTCACTAACAAGTTTGTTTTTAGCAGCATTGCTTTATTACTTATTGAGTTTCATTAAATAGGACAAGCCAAACAATATGATTCCGAAGAAACATAAAAGCAGATATACTAGTGTACCTGGTTCACCCATAATATACATTTTTAGGTTTAAGAGTATTCCAATTAATAGAATGAACAACCCAAAATATCGTGTGATTTTGATTGTAGTTTTCATAGTATTATTTTTATTAACTTTTCTTTTAGTGTTTAATTCATGATTACTATTCCAATAGCTTTAGCACACGATCAAAATCTTTTGAAGGTACACCTGATTTTTTGAAGGTATTAAAATCGTCTTTTACTTTTTGTTTCCAACTAATGCTGTCTGTCACATTTTGGTTTTGGTATTCTTTATAAATCGATTTTGCGCTTTTATAATCACCGTCTAATAAATAAGCGTGAGCTAGGTTTAATTGTAGTAATAATTCTGTTGGATCAAGGCTTTGACCTTTTTGTAATGATTTGATTGCTTTACCAAATTGCTTTGTCATCAAATAACTATAGCCAAGTCCGTTATAATCCAAAGCAGTACCTTTAGGCTGAGCTGTTATAGCAACATACTGCGTTATTGCAGTTGCATAATCCTGCTTTATTAGTGCTTTTGCAGCAAGCGATCGCATATCGGTAAGTACACCTTTGACAACGTTAGTTTCAGTGATGCAACTTGCACCATAATCCTTATACACTTTTGCTTGTTCGATAGGGAGTAACTTTTGAAATTCCTGAAAAGTATATTCTTTCTGAATTTTTTGCTGCAAGCAGATGCAAAAATCATCAGAATTAGGCATACTTCTAGCCAAAGACGATGTTTTACATTGATTGATAATGTATTGTCGGTTTTCAGTAGACCAGCCTCGAGCTAATTTCTTATCTACCCACGGCACAACTTCAAGGACAATTTTTTGTTTCATGATCCAATTTTTACTTTCGAAACCAAACCACAAATTACCTGAATTTGTTTTTAAACAAGTCGATTTGTCAATAGACAAGCGCTTGGCATCTTTACTAACAGGTTCATCCTGAACAAAACAAGCATCAAATGTTTTTCCGGTTTTTTGATAATTTATAGCTACATCGCTTGACGAAAATATAGCATAATTGCATTTATCATCGCCTGAAACCTTGGACATTAAGAAAACGGCACCCGCAGAACCTTGACTGATTCCTGTTGGGTCTGGAATAGCTTTAAGCAAGGAAACTAGACTGCCAGCCATTTGTTGGTTGTCATCTAGTAAAGTGATTCTATAAATTAGTTCCGTTGTTCCTACAGGAAAATCATCGGTTTTTATAACGATACGGTCTCGTGCTGAAACAACAATTTCTTTTGTTGTGGCTCTCTCTTTGTCCCAATAGCCGTCCTGCTGCCCGAAAGCCACAGTTGAAAAAATACCAAATAACGATAAAGCAATATTTTTCTTCATTTAAATAGTCGTGTATTAATGATCCCATTCATAGCCCTGATAGCAATGAAAATCAGTAAGTGCCTCCCGATAAATATCGGGAGGCACTTACTATTGTAATGAATAGCAGGAAAAAGCTCCTAATTAGACAAACTAAAGCTACTACTTATAATTCGATGCTCTCTCCTATTTCAAGCAACATTAAATCTTTTCCTTTGTCAAAAAACTGCTGAATGGCTTGTTTATGATCAATTTTGATATAACCAAAGGTGTCGTAATGGTATCCTAAAATTTTATCACAAGCTACAAAATCAGCTGCTATAATAGCATCTTCGACATCCATCGTAAAATTATTTCCGATAGGAAATATAGCAAGATCTAAATTAGTACGCATAGGAATTAGCTTCATGTCCATTGTCAAAGCAGTATCACCAGCGATATAAATATTTTTATGTTCGCCTTCGATTACAAATCCTCCAGGATTACCACCGTTTGTCCCATCAGGAAATGAGCTAGAATGGATTGCGTTTACATATTTTACCTTTCCAAAATCGAAAGTCCAGCTTCCGCCGTGATTCATTGGGTGTGCATTGAGACCTTTACCACTGTAATACGTAGCTATTTCGGCATTAGAGACAATAGTCGCCTTTGTGCGCTCGGCAATAGCCTCGACATCTAAAACGTGGTCACCATGAGCGTGAGTTAGTAAAATATAATCTGCTTGCAAATTATTAATATCTATTGCAGCAGCAAGAGGGTTGCCTGAGATAAAAGGATCTACTAAGATGTGTTTTCCACCTACTTCAATCCCTAATGATGCGTGTCCGTAAAATGTAATTTTCATTTTTTAGTTTTTTTATACGTGAATTAATTAAATATCGTGGCTGTTTTACTATCGACCACCCAAAAATACGTTGACGAACAAATCAGCCAACAATGATACCATACAAATAGAAAGTAAGATGCTTAAGAAAAAAGTGCTCAACGCCAGTTTTTTTAATTCGGGATCTAAAGCTCTAGCATCTTGGTTTTTATACACTGTGGATAAATGTTTAACTAATGGAATAAATGCTATTAAGTACAAATATTGATCTATTCTATAATTGCTTAAAATTGAAAAAAGCACAACAAGCACCATAGCTGTTATGATAATGAAATAGTGGTATTTTTTAGCGTTTGCTCCTCCTATTTTTACAACAATGGTATTTTTGCCTACTTTTTTATCTGATTCCTCGTCCCTCATATTGTTAAGGTTCAACACTCCTACGCTCAATAAACCAATAGCAATAGCGGGTAATACAAGTAGCGCATCTATTTCTTTAGAAAACAAGAAATTTACACCTAACGTACTTACTAAACCAAAGAAAATAAATACAAACAAGTCTCCATAACCACGGTATCCATAGGCTGTATTACCCACTGTGTATCGAATTGCAGAGAAAATTGCTAGAATTCCCAGAACGAGAAAAAATAAAGAGTAAAATATATTAGTATCTGTAAAAGCATAATATATTAAGGCTACCGCCGAAGACAAAGTTAAAATCGATGTTATAACAATTGCTTTTTTCATGGCAGCAGGAGTTATGACTCCGCTTTGAATCGCTCGTTTAGGACCTACTCTATCCTCATTATCTGTCCCTTTTATACCATCACCGTAATCGTTAGCAAAATTTGATAGTATTTGCAGACCAAGAGTTGTAAGTAAAGCAAAACAAAAGATATTCCAGTTAAAAACATCAGTAGGTGT
>CAXBGV010000254.1:0-4365 GCA_963975235.1 uncultured Flavobacterium sp.
TTTACCGATACGATATCAATAATAAAATCGCGTAATTCTCTAGCAACTTGAGGAAGTTGTATTTCATCTAGTTTGCGTAAATCCGTTGGGTAATAAATGCTTGAAAGTAAATTATCTGCCATAAAGCAAATTTACTGTTTTCTACTGAAAATTGTATTCATTTGAAAGTGTTATTGTGTAATTATTATCGATTCAATATGGGAAGCCAGTTTAGTTTTAAATAGCGTTTTCTTGATGGTATCTGTTCTAATATTTAAAGTTATTAGGTACAAGGATTTTGTTGCTTTTCCATTTTGAGAACCAGGAATCCATTTGTTAGATTGCTCTAAAACGCTTAGTAATTCTAATCCGATATTTGGTTCGATCGTTTTTTTTAGTTTGAAGCTGCTTAGGCTGCCGTCCCTTTCTACAACAAATGTTGCAGCAACAGCACCATTTAAGGCTTTAGTTGTTTTTGGGAAAGTAAAATTTTGTTGCACGAATTCTTTGAATTTTGGCATGCCTCCTTTGTATTCAGGATTCAAATAAAATTCAATACCACCATTGTAAATTAAATCTTCTTCTATAAGGGTGCTGTCCGCATTTTTAGCTGTAATTTCACTACAGCTGATTGTTTTTGGTTTTTGGAATTTAATTTTGGGAGTAGTGGTTGTTCTATTGGCTTCTGACGGTTTGGTTGGGATTTTTTTTGGAGGTAATGATAAACCCGGCACAGCTGTTTTAGACTCAATTGAATCTTCTACTAGAACCACTTTTTCAATTTTTTGTTTGTTTCCGTTTTTATCAGCGCAACTAAAAAGTGTTGTACCCATGGTAATGAATAATACTAATAAAAAAAGTTTATTATACTGTGTTTGATTGTATAAAGATTGAATAGGAATTTCAATAGTCAGTGTATTAAGTTGAGAGCTCTTAAATCTCCCACAAACGTTACTATTTTTCTGGAAATGTAATTGTATCTCGTTGGGCTCCATATTGGTAAAGTCAACTACAGTTTTAGCGCAACTGTTACAAAACTTACCTATAGCTGTAGGTTTCATTGTGTTCCAGTCCTCGTTGCACGGTTCGGGTATGTTGATTTTATATTTTGGATTCATGACGCATTTTTTACTATTTACAAGTATAAAATTATTCTTTTAGATTAATTATGATTAAATTTTGTGATTCGGGATATGTTAATGGAGTCGATTTTTGGAACTATTTTTTTGCCAATGAATTTTCTTCGAATGGTGTCGTTTGTGATAGAAATATCAATTTCAATAACAAAGTCTATTGGTCTTCCATTCTCAATTGCAGGATTCCATTTTGTAGATAATTTTAAAGTCTTTACCAATTCGTCACTATTTTCTTGATGGTTTGTTTGGATTATTTTTATATCGCTCAATTCTCCGTTTTGTTTAATAATAAAAGAAGCTTTTAGTTTGTCTATGAATTTTGGTTCATAATTGTTTTTGATAAAAGTTTCAAACAGTGGCATTCCGCCAACATACTCAGGACTTACATTAATTGACATACCTCCATAAATAGTATTGTCTTCGTAGATGTCATTACGGTCAGTTACCACTGCGCTAGCTGTAACTTCATTGTGTATAGATTTTACAATTTTTGTAAATCGAATTTTAGTTTTTTTAGTTTTGGGCTTGCCTTTATTCTCTAAAGTGTCATTGGATATGGTTTGAATAGTGTCTGGATTGTTATTTTTTATTTGCGGCGTGTTTACGATTTCAATTTTCTCAATTTTTTGTTTGTTACCATTTTTATCTGCACAACTAAATAAGCTTGTTCCCATTGTGATAAATAGGGCAAGTAAAAATATCTTATGATAATGAGTCTGTGAATATAAAGTCCTATTGGGGATTTGAATTGTCAATCCAATAAGTTTTGATTTTTGGATCCTCCCACAAACGTTTGTGTTTTGTCGCAAATGTTGCGCGATCAAGTCTGGCGGCATATTGGTAAAATCAACTACAGTTTTAGCGCAACTGTTGCAAAACCTACCTATATTATTCGGTATCATTTTGTTCCAGTTCTCGTTGCACGGTTCGGGTATGTTGATTTTGTAATTAGATTCCATATTATTCAATTGAAGTAATTAAAAGTAAGGAAAAATAATATGAAAATAGTAGCAAAGCAGTATTTTTGTTTTATGATAAATCCTTTCACTGACGAATATTTTATGAAAAAGGCTTTGAATGAAGCCGAGATAGCTTTTGAAAAAGGCGAAATCCCTGTTGGAGCTGTTATTGTAGTTAATAATATCATTATTGCGCGAAGTCATAATTTGACTGAAATGTTGAATGATGTAACGGCGCATGCCGAAATGCAGACCATAACTGCTGCAGCTAATTATCTTGGAGGGAAATATCTAAAAGACTGTACGCTTTATGTAACACTCGAGCCTTGCCAAATGTGCGCAGGTGCTTTGTATTGGAGCCAAATTTCTAAGATTGTTTATGGGGCGACTGACTTGCAACGTGGTTTTGAAAAAATGGGTACACAGCTGCATCCTAAAACAACTGTTGTTCGCGGCGTCTTGGCTGATGAAGCGGCTGAATTGATGAAACGCTTTTTTGCAGAAAGAAGGAAGTGATTTCGATTTTCGAAAATAAAATAGTTACCGAATTTTCTTCTTAAATAATATAATAAAAAATACTACATTTACTTTAATTGCGTTCATGCTAAAATGATTAGAAAATTTATTTTTCGAATCACAAGTTTGAGTTTTAACTCTTTAAAGTTTAAGAAATGAAAATTAAGGGATTTGTTGTAGTATTATGTGTGTTTTTTTTCTCCCAAGGATGTTCTAAAAAGTCAGCTTCTGATTTTAATTCTGATTTTTCTTTGTTCAAAGAATTGATCAGCAATTTTACTGGAGGAATTGTTTCTTCACAGTCCGATATTCGCGTTGTTCTTGCCTTTAACAAAAAGGAATGGAAAGCGAATCAAGTTTTAGATAATGATTTATTTGATATTTCACCAAGCGTAGATGGAAAAGTAGTAGCGCTATCCTCAAATACAATTGCTTTTATTCCAAAAGAAAAATTAAAACAAAACACAGAGTATCAAGTTACTTTGCATTTGTCAAAATTGATAAAGACAGAAAAAGAATTGTCTGAATTTAATTTTACTGTGAAGACGATAAAGCAAAATTATATTGTTGTAACAAATGATGTTCAGTCCTACAGTAAAGATTCACAATATTTAAATTGTATTTTAAAAACTGCCGATGTTACGGATTTAGAGTCAGCTATGAAACTTGTTTCTGCTCAACAAAACGGTAGTAGTCTCCCAATTAAGTTTGATAAAGGCGTTCGTTCTGGTACGGAGTTTAAATTTGTAATTGATAAAATTCAACGTCTAAGTACTGAAAGTAAGGTCATGATCAATTTTGACGAAAGTGCAATTGATGCCGAAGAGAAAGAAGCACTTGAGTATATAGTGGCTGCAAAAGGAGATTTTAAAATCATGAAAGTTGATGTTCCAGAGGGAAATAATCAAATGATGACAATCAATTTTTCAGAACCGCTGCGCAAGGATCAAGATTTTAGTGGCTTAGTTTCAATTGAAAATGCAAGAAATTTAAAATTCAGTACTGATGGTAATTTACTTAAAGTATTTTTCAATAACCAAACTACTGCAAGTCCTAAAAAAGTTGAAGAACAAGTAGTAGAAGAAGTTAGTGAAGATGTAGCAGATAGTTCAGCCGCAGAAACAGTTGTTATTGATAGTGCCGCAGTAGCAGTAGCGCCTCCCGTTGTTCAGTATGTGGAGCCAGAAGTAGAAACGCAACAATTATTAACTGGAGAATTGCTAGTAGAAGTTTTTCAAGGAATTGAAAGCATCTACGGTCAAAAAATGCAGGAAAGTTACACTACAAAAATTTCCTTTGATCAAGTAAAACCAGGTGTTCGTTTTGTGAAAAACGGAACTATTTTGCCGAGTTCTAATAATCTAAAATTAAATTTTGAAGCGGCTAACTTGAGAGCAGTTGATGTAAAAGTGTATAAGATTTATTCGAATAATATTCTTCAATTCCTACAGGATAATCAAATTAACGGCAGTCAGAATTTAAAAAGAGTCAGTCAGCCGATAGCCAAAACAACCATAAATTTAAAAGAAAATTCCTTAGTAAATACCAGTAAATGGAACACCTATGCTTTAGATCTTTCTCAAATTATTACGCCTGAACCAGGTGCAATTTATAGAGTTGAGTTTTCATTCAAGAAAGCATATTCTTTGTATAAATGTGCAAATTTAGATCCGGAAGATAGTCAAGACGATGAAAAAGAGGAAGTAGACGAAGATGATGTTAATTATAGTGATTCTTCTTATTATGACGACTCTTACTATGACTATTACAATTGG
>CAXBGV010000255.1:0-4365 GCA_963975235.1 uncultured Flavobacterium sp.
TGCTTCCCGAACGTGTAGGAGGTATGGATTATTTTTTTTGGGAGTTTGATGCCAGTTGTAAACAGAACAATATTCAAGTGGATTGGTTTTTTCCTAATAAATCGAATCATGGTGACTATAGCAAGCTCACTATTTATGCAAGCGGGAATCAAAGTATCGAAGCTTTTTTTCTGGATTTCAGCAAAAAGCACGAGCCTATTTACACCCATATTGTCACCCATTTTGTAGGATTGTGTACGCCTTTTTTTAAAAAAATAAAACAGTTATCGACTGCTGAGGTAATTGGAGTCGATCATAACCCAAGACCGTTGCATGGGTATCCGTTAAAAAAGAAAATCGAAAAAAGAGTCAAAGGATTGCTGTATTCCCGATATATCGATCAATTCATTGGGGTGTCTGATTATACAGTGAAGGAAATTATTAAAGATTTCGGTTTTCAGTTAAAATCTAAAACTAAAACAATTTACAACGGTGTCTTTATTGAGCAAATTAAAGTAAGGTCGCAACGAAAGTATACTAAACCTAGTTTTTTGGTCGCATCCCATTTGAGAGAGTCCAAAGGCATTCAAGATTTAATTCTGGCAGTTTCCGAACTATCAGCTGAGATCTTGGCTGAAATTGAGGTAACCATTTTTGGAGATGGTCCGTATAAAGCTGTTTTACTTGATTTGGTACAACAGCATAATCTTAGCTCTAATTTTAGATTCATGGGAAGTACTGCTAATTTAGCTGAGTTGTATTGTAAATACGATTATATGGTTCAACCAACACATATGGAATGTTTTAGTTTATCAATTTTAGAAAGCTTGTCTGCAAATGTACCTGTCATTACAACAAACGTAGGGGGAAATGAAGAGGTGATTATTAATAATAAAAATGGTTTTATATATCAAGCAAAGGATATTCCTGCATTAACAAGGCTACTAGAAGCAGTGTACGTAGGGAATTTAAAAATTGAATCGAATACACGCAAAGAGATCGAAGTCGATTTCTCGCTCCATAAAATGGTTGAAAATCACCTGCAATTACTCTCTCAAAAATAAGTATAACGCTCCTGAAATAGTATATTTGCGCTGTTAATTTATTTCAAAATATGTTTTTTAATTCCCTAAGCTTCGCGGTTTTTTTACCCATCGTTTTTGTGTTGTATTGGTTTGTTTTTAATAAAACCAAAAGCAGTCAAAATCTACTTTTAATTCTAGCAAGCTATTATTTCTATTCTTGTTGGGATTGGCGTTTTTTATTTTTATTGGTTTTTTCTACTTTTCTGGATTATTATACCGGAATCCAAATAGAAAAAAACAAGAACGAAAAAATTAGGAAATTTTGGTTCTGGTTGAGCATCGGAATCAATTTAGGGTTTCTTGGGGTTTTTAAATACTATAACTTTTTTGCGAGTTCGTTTGCCACACTTTTAAGTGATTTCGGACTGAAAACAAGTCCGTTTTTGTTAGACGTCGTCTTGCCTGTGGGGATTTCATTTTATACTTTTCACGGCCTATCGTATGTGATTGATATTTATTACAAAAGGATAAAAGCCGAATACAACTTTGTGGACTACTCTTTATTTGTGAGTTATTTTCCGCTTTTAGTTGCTGGGCCAATTGAGAGAGCGACGCATTTACTGCCGCAGGCCAAGGTAAAAAGAACGTTTGACTATGAGAAAGCCAAGCAAGGTGCGTATCAATTTATATGGGGACTGGTAAAAAAAGTAGTCATAGCCGATACTTGTGCCACCTATGCCAATGCTATTTTCGATAATTATACGCACATGAATTCCTGGTCCTTAGTGTTGGGAGCAGTTTATTTTGCCTTCCAGATTTATGGGGACTTCTCCGGCTATTCGGATATGGCATTGGGAATGTCTAAGTTATTCGGGATGAATTTACTACGGAACTTTAATTACCCCTATTTCTCGAGAGATATTGCTGAGTTCTGGCGTCGCTGGCACATTTCCTTGTCCTCTTGGTTTCGGGATTATTTATATATTCCGTTGGGAGGGAGCAAAGGGTCTAAAATGAAACAAGTGCGCAATGTGTTTATCATTTTTGTAGTCAGTGGTTTTTGGCATGGCGCTAATTGGACGTATCTGGCTTGGGGATTTATTAATGCTTTGTATTTCTTACCGCTTTTATTACTTAATAAAAATAGGTCTAATATTGAAATGGTGCAATTGCAATGGAATTTCTCTTCCGCAAAAGAGATCTTGCACATCTTTTACACTTTTGCATTAGCGTGCTTGGCTTGGATCTTTTTTAGAGCAAAGTCGATTACTGATGCCGTTTTGTACATCAAAAGAATATTCACTGAGGGGAATTTTAGTTCGCAATACCTAACTAACGAACGCTATAACTACGAACTACTGTTGATGATTATTCTTTTTGTTGTGGTCGAATGGAACAATCGATTCAAAGAAGAACCGCTATCAGGTAAAAACAGTTGGTTGAAAGTAGCTTTAGCAATTGCCGCTATTGTAGCCTTAGGAACCTACTCTGATTACAAAGAATTTATCTACTTCCAGTTTTAAAAATATATAGTACTAATTGATATGAAAAAGTTTTTACTTTTTATTTTAAAAATAAGCATCGTTCTTCTGGTTGTTGCTATTGCGCTAGACTTTGGTTTTACAACCATTTATAAACAATCTAAAAACAGAGGGAAAATTGATTATGTTTTTAATTCAACTGCTCGTAAATATGATGTGGTTATTTTAGGTTCGTCAAGAGCCAATAATCATTTTGTATCCGATTTATTCGAAAAACAAGGCTTGAAAACATTTAATTACGGGATGAGTGGCGGGCATTTATATGAAGCTTCATTATTGCTTAAATTAATGATCGAACGAAAATACGAAATCAAAAATGTAATTCTGGAAGCCGACTTGAATCTATCAAACGACCATAAGGCCGAAGGGATATCAGCTAAATATTTACCGTATTTGCATAGCTCTGAAACGGTACGTAAACATTTTGAAAACGAAAAAGATTTTAACGAGCTCTATTATATTCCTTTTTATAGGTACTTAAAGTTTGAAACCAAGATTGGGTTTCGTGATATGTTCAAAGTGGCAACAAATGAAAAAACTTCAGTTTTAAATCACAAAGGATATTACTCTTTAGGGAAAACCAAAGGGAATATGAAAAACAACATTACTAAGTTAAAACCGTTGCCTCACAATAAATATTACGAAGAAATAAAAGCGTTATGCAAGGCCAATAATATTCATTTTATTGCTATCATGACGCCTATGTGTGAGAATGTAACGGGCATGAATTATTTTGATAAAGTACACAAAGCGTATCCTGAAATTCACAATTACGAAAATGCAGTGGTAGAGAATAAGTATTTTTCTTCTTGTGGTCACATGAATGATGAAGGCGCGCGCCTTTTTACAAATGCTATTATACGCGATTTTTTTAAATCAAAAAAATGAAAATAGCTTTTCTAACACCAGAATATCCGCATGTTCTTACTGGAAATTCAGGAGGGATAGGTACTAGCATCAAGAACCTGGCGGTAGGACTTGTAGCGGCTGGTTGCGAAGTACGTGTTTTAGTGTACGGACAAGATCAAGATGCCGTTTTTAAGGATGAGAATGTGGTGGTTCAGCAAATTAAGAACATCAAAATCAAAGGCTTATCTTGGTTTTTTACTCGAAAAAAAATCGAACGAATTATCAATCAATTGTATAAAAACAACCAAGTCGATTTAGTTGAAGCGCCAGATTGGACAGGAATCACCTCTTTTATTAGCCCGAAAAAATGCCCGATAGTGATTCGTTTGAATGGTTCAGATACCTATTTCTGTAATTTAGACCATCGCAAGGTAAAATGGAAAAATAAATTTCATGAAAAACGGGCATTACAAAAGGCTGACGCCTTACTCTCCGTTAGTCAGTTTACCGCTGATCAAACGAATGCTGTTTTTGGGCTAAATAAAAAGTTTACGATCATCCCTAATTCGATTGACGTTAGTGCGTTTAATCAAAACAAGGATAACGTTGTTATAACCAATACTGTTTTGTATTTTGGAAGTCTCATTCGGAAAAAAGGACTGCTAGAACTTCCATTCATTTTTAATGAATTGGTCGCATTAAATCCAACTGTACAATTGGTTATCGTAGGTAAAGATGTTCCAGATATTATTTCGGGTGCTGCTTCAACTCGGGAAATGATGCAAGAACTGTTTACGCCAGAAGCTTTATTGCGTGTCAATTATGTTGGAGCGGTACCGTATACAACAATTCAGCAGCATATAAATGCGGCAACCGTTTGTGTTTTTCCTTCGTTTGCGGAGGCTTTACCAGTCTCGTGGATAGAAGCAATGGCGTTAAGCAAACCGTTAGTAGCTTCCAATATTGGCTGG
>CAXBGV010000256.1:0-4349 GCA_963975235.1 uncultured Flavobacterium sp.
AATGACGATTTATACGATGTTCGTATTCAAAGTATTTGTTCGGGAGACGGTCAAGATGTGGTCTATACTTCGCCAACGATATCGGGTATTATCGATCGTATCAATCCTTCTTCTTTTGGAGCTCCTCAGCCTTCTGACGGAGTACTATCTTCGGGAGATGAGATCATGATACAATTTAATGAACCTATCAATGCAGGATTATTAAATCCTTTTAATTTTGATATTCGTGGTGTTGTACAAGGCGGTAAATTATCGCATCCTGCTAGTGTATATTTTAATGGTGCCAATGATTATATGGAAATTCCAGAAGGAATTCAGTTAAATCGTCGTTCATTCTCTTTTGACTTTTATGCAAAACGTTCAAGACAAGGTGCAGAAGTATTGATTTCGCAAGGTGTCTCAGATGCTCAAGCGTTGACAGTTGGATTTAATGGTGCTAATCAATTTGAAGTAAATTTAGCAGGAATGAAAATAAAGTCTAATAAAACAATTCCTGCAGATGATACTTGGGTACATTATGCTTATGCTTATGATGCCTCTATTCAAGAAGCAATATTGGTTATCAATGGATTATTAGATACAACTACTCCAGGATTTTCGCCTAATTATGAAGCAGTAGGTAAAATATTGGTTGGTAAAGATGGATTGTCTCAAAAACCTTCTTTTGAAGGAAATATTCATGAATTGCGTTTTTGGGGTAAAGCACTTAGTGTGGCTCAAATTAATGTTGCTGCTACAAAAAGATTGAAAAACAATGAGCCTGGTTTATTAGGAAACTGGCCAATGGAAGAAACAGAAGGTGTATTGGCAAAAGATATTGTCAGAGAAAGACATGCTACTATTGTTTCTGGAACTTGGCAAGTTGCTCTAAAAGGAAATGCACTTGTAACAAACGCACTTGCAACGCCTACTGTAAAGTCACCTGCTTATTTAGATGTGTCTGATTTTAGTATTGAATTCTGGTTTAAAGGTAACGGAACTACTAGTGCCACTTTGTTATCAAATGGTAAAGGGGATAATTCAGATTTAAACACAAATGGATGGTCGGTAAATGTTAACAGTTCAGGATTATTAGAGGTAAGAAATAACAATAATTTATTTAACGCTTCTACGATTAACTATTTTGATAATCAATGGCATCATTTTGCTTTGGTTGTCAATCGTATGACCAACACAGTTTGTTATATTGATGGGAATCAGCAAAATTCAGCGGAGTCTAAATCATTAGGATTTTCTGGATTTGGTGGCGCAGCCTTACATCTTGGATCAATGGGATGGGTTGATTCGTTGGGTATAACTCAGCAAGCACAAC
This sequence comes from uncultured Flavobacterium sp., assembly GCA_963975235.1. Taxonomy (GTDB): domain Bacteria; phylum Bacteroidota; class Bacteroidia; order Flavobacteriales; family Flavobacteriaceae; genus Flavobacterium. The sequence goes on from CAXBGV010000256.1 coordinate 1,313, forward strand.
GTTTTTCGGGTGCGCTTGATGAGATTCGTGTTTGGCAAGGTGCTCGTACTGCATTGCAAATAAAACGTGATATGCGATATATGCTTAGTGGAGACGAAGCAGGTTTGGATTTATATTTGCCATTTGACAAATACGAAAACATAGGGGGAATTGAAACACTTAAAGCTTCAAACACATCTGCTGCTACTGGTTTGACTGCTGTTAGGAGTAACGGTGTAGAAGCTAGTATTGTTGGTACAGTTGCGTATATGCAAAACACACCATTAGTGAAATTACCTAGACCTGTTCGAAAAGTTAATTTTAGCTACTCTGCAAATCAAGATAAAATCATCTTGACGACTAGTGATGCCGATGCAGTATTAGAAAATGTTATTTTAGATATTAGCGTTTCAAATGTTCAGGATATTAATGGAAATACGATGCGCGCTCCAGTTACTTGGACAGCTTATGTTGACAAAAATCAAGTGGTTTGGACAGAGTCAGACAAACATTTTGCAATTGAATCTGGTAAAGGATTCACTTTTGAAACAACGATTAAAAATACGGGCGGAAAATTATTTAATTACTCCATAAACAATTTGCCTTCTTGGTTAACTGCAAGTCCAAGAAGTGGAGTACTATCTCCAGTGAGTTCTAAGTCTATTACATTTACGGTAGACAAGGATGTAAATATTGGGAATTATGTGCAGGACATATTATTAGAAACCGAATTTGGATTTGCTGAAGTATTGAATCTCTCTTTAGATGTTTATAAACCATTACCTGCCGATTGGAAATACACCGCGTCTAATTATCAGTATAGTATGAACTTTATAGCGCAGTTGAGTATTAATGGTGAGATTTCTAGAGATCCAAATGATCAAGTAGCTGCTTTTGTTGGTGGTGAATGCCGTGGGATAGCAAAACTTAGATATATAGAAGCATTAGATAAATATGAGGCTTATATTAGTGTCTATAGTAATAGAACTTCAGGAGACGCAATCGAATTTCGAATTTGGAATGCTAGTGATGGACAGGTTCATAGGGATGTAACTCCAACTTATGTTTTCGAGTCAAATGGAGTTGTTGGTACAGCCATTCAACCGTTAATCTTAAAAGCAGTTGATGTACTAGAATACACTTATGATTTGCCTAAAGGATGGACTTGGATTTCCACTCATTTGGATTATAATTATAACCCAAACAAACAATTAACAACGAATGATTTGTTAAAACAACTTAAAGCTGAAAATGGAGATTTAGTTCGTACTATTGATGTTTTTGATGGTTATGATACGCAGGCAGGTTGGACAGGAACTATTTCTGCTAAAGGAGGAATTAAAAGCGGAAAAGGGTATAAGATATTCTTATCTAATGCAAATCAATTAAAATACAATGGTCTTTTGTTAAAAGGCGATCAAGTAAAAATTGATGTTGTAAAAGGTTGGAACTGGATTGGATATGTTGGTTTTAAAAATACGCCAATTAATCAAGCATTAGCTGGATTTGGAAATGTTAGCGAAGGCGATGTGATAAAAAACCAATACAATTTAGCAATATATACTCAAAATGTGGGATGGGTAGGAGATTTGACAAGCTTGAAACCGGGTGAGGGTTATATGATGAAAACTGCTCAAGCAGGAAGTTTCTTTTATCCTAATTTGAGTTACAGTGCCTCGACAAGTAAATCAAGTACAAGTAAGGAAAATATTCAATCCTCAATTTTACCAGTAAGTTCAAAGTATTCCAATACAATGAATGCAGTGGCTGAGGTTGTGGGAGATAATCAATCAATGAATAACAGATTAAGAGCTTATGTTGGAACTGAATTAAGAGGTGAAACACGTCCTGTCTTTAACCCTCTTACAAAAAAGACTTCTTATTTTGTAACAGTCTATGGTCAATCAAACAGCGAAAAAGTTCGATTTGAGTTTGTTGATGATAAAGATTCTGTTATTGATGTAAATGAAGTTATAGCTTTTGAAAAAGATGTTGTGTTAGGCGCTTTAGCTACCCCAACTATTTTAACACTAAAAGGGACCTTTGACACATCAATAAATTCATTACAAGTTTCACCAAATCCTTTTTCAGATCAGCTTAAGATAAATTTTTATGTGGGTCACACTGTTTCTAAAATAGTACTTGTCAATGTGCAAGGAAGGATTTTGAAATCAGTAGAAATACCTAAATCTGTGGCTAGTTATACATGGGGTGTAGAACAGATTTCGTCTGGAGTTTATATTCTTTTATTTTATGATGTTGATGGAAATGTTATTGATTCTCAAAAAGTAATAAAAAAATAAAGTAAAATTAAATTCACACTGCCAATTATAGATTGGGAGTGTGAATTCACATAAATAATTAAAAATGAAAAAAAATCTACTAGGGGTATTTACTTTATTCATTCTAAGTTTGCCATCGATTTATGCACAAGCTCCCGCTAGTTGGGTTGTAAATCCAAGCGCATATAATAATTCAATGACTATTACTGCTGTTTTGAATATGAGTTCTGTAGAATCCCGAGATACTCAGGATGTTGTTGCTGCTTTTATTGGTTCTGAGGTAAGAGGTGTTGGATCAGCTATAACACCTATTGCATCTTCAAATCGTTACATAGCTTATTTCGTAATTTACAGTAACGATCTCAACGAGTTGGTTACGTTCAAGTTATATAATAAAGTTACAAATAAAGTAACGAGCTCAGTTACACTACCAGTAAAGTTTATTGCAGATGGAAATATAGGAACTTTTGTTAATCCACTTGTAATTAAAGATAATAATGTCCCTACTGATTTGACAATGTCTAATTTGACAATTCAGGAGAACAAACCTGCTTCTTCTCTAGTAGGTACTTTAAACGTGGTCGACGAAGATCTTTCTGACACACATGTTTTTACTTTTTTAGATGGTGTTGGCTTTGAAGATAATACAGCTTTCGAAATTTTTAATGGAGCTATTTATGCCAAATCTTCTTTAGATTTTGAAGCCAAAAGTAGTTATACGATCCGTATACAAGCAGAAGATTCTAAAATGGGTAAGATTGTAAAAACCTTTCAAA
>CAXBGV010000257.1:0-4338 GCA_963975235.1 uncultured Flavobacterium sp.
AAGAAGAAATGCGTGCAAGAGATTTATTCTTTGCCATGTGGACCTCAGATTTGTTTATGAAACGTGTACAAGAGGATGGTAATTGGACGTTAATGTGTCCTAACGAATGTCCAGGATTGTATGATGTATATGGAGACGAGTTTGAAGCATTATATGTAAGTTACGAGAAAGCTGGCAAAGGTAGAAAAACTATCAAAGCGCATGAATTGTGGGAGAAAATTCTAGAATCTCAAATCGAGACTGGAACGCCATACATGTTGTATAAAGATGCGGCCAACCGCAAATCGAACCAAAAGAATTTAGGAACGATTCGTTCATCAAACTTATGTACTGAGATCATGGAGTACACATCTCCTGATGAGGTTGCGGTTTGTAACTTGGCATCACTTTCGTTACCAATGTTTGTTGAAAACGGAAAATTTGATCACGATACTTTTTACACAGTTACAAAACGAGTTACTAAAAACTTGAATAAAGTAATTGATAGAAACATTATACTTTGCTGCTGTAACCGCTTCTATGGAAATGGCAAAAGTAGAAGGACCCTATTCTAGTTTTGAAGGATCGCCTATGTCAAAAGGAGAATTCCAATTCAATATGTGGGGAATGAAGGACGAAGAATTATCAGGACGTTGGGACTGGGCTTCTTTACGTAAAGAGGTTATGGAGCACGGTGTTCGTAACTCTTTATTAGTAGCTCCTATGCCAACTGCATCGACTTCTCAAATTCTTGGTAATAACGAAGCATTCGAGCCATATACATCGAATATTTATACACGCCGAGTACTTTCAGGAGAGTTTATCGTGGTAAACAAGCATTTATTGAACGACCTAGTAGAGTTAGGATTGTGGAATGAAACCTTGAAACAAGAATTGATGCGTAACAACGGATCGGTGCAAGATTTAAATATTCCGCAGGACTTAAAAGAGTTGTACAAAACAGTTTGGGAAATGTCTATGAAAGATATTATCGATATGTCACGTCAGCGTGGGTATTTTGTAGATCAGTCACAATCATTGAACTTGTTCATGCAAAACGCGAACTATTCTAAACTAACGTCAATGCATTTCTATGCTTGGCAATCAGGATTAAAAACAGGAATGTACTACTTGAGAACAAAAGCTGCGGTTGATGCAATTAAGTTTACATTAAATAATGATAAAGCAGCAGCACCAATTGAAGTGAAAGAGCAAGCACAAGTGCAAGCGCCTACAAGGTTAGAGTCAATAGCTACTTTAAACGAACCAGTTGGAGTAGAGATGTCTGCAGATGAATACAAAGCTATGATCGAATTAGCAAAAAATGCGGGTCCTGACGAATGTGAAATGTGTGGTTCTTAAATAGAAAATAATTTAAATATTAAACAGCTATCAATTTTGGTAGCTGTTTTTTTTTTGGAGCTAATCCCGCTTTCCGTTACAATCTTTTTATTTTTAAAGAAAAAATAAAAAGGATTTTCACTGCAATCAGGGCTAGGAATACAAGGGATTATCAAATATCTAAATAAGGTGGTAAATGGCACTTTCTAACAATATCATAACACAATATAAAAATCCTATAAAAGTCAACGGTCTCATGCTGAGTATATTTGTAATATCAAATCGCATTATTATGAAAGTAATTCAGTATACCAAGCAAATAATCAAGAAAAGTATTCTTTTGTTTTACTCTACTTGTACAAATGATTTAATTATTTATTCTAAACAAGCCAGTAACATCGAACTGTTTATTTTAGCTTTTTTTATCGAATGCAACCGACTTTTTATTGCCGACAGTATAGCCATGAATGCCTTACAAAAGTATTATTACAGTAGAGTACAAGCTTATAATGCTATAAAGGCGGCAATCATGTTGTTCGATATAAAAACTAAAAACGCAGCTTTAGAAACCTTTTACCCTACTAAAGGTTTTAATAATATGTACCAGGAAGAACGTATTGTTAATTAGATTAGACCTGCTTTATTAAAGACATTTAAGGATTTACAAAACCGTAAACGGATTCACGCCTTCATTTACTTCTTCAATCGTTTGTCCGGTTTTTACGTTCTCCAGTTTCAAGTCGAATAAACCTTTATGGTTCGTAGCAATTTTAAGACCGTTAGCAAAATTTTGCCAATCATCCCAACTCGTTTCAATGCCACCCACAGGAATAATACTAACCCACATTTGCCACGCTTTTGGCATGTAATTTTGATCTACAAACCACAAGTAAGAATCTCCAGGAGTACTACCGCCCGAGGCGTAAGTAACTAGCAATGCCTCTTGATTATTTTGCATGACAATGCTTCGAGTTGTTCCAGCGTCACGCAGTTTAAAAGGTGCAATAAGCCAGAAGGAATCGTTATTAAAATATTCATTTGCTTTTTTAATCGCCGCTGTTTTATCAGTTTCGGTTAAGGGTTTGTCGTTTTTATATGCAACACCTTCTAGAGTTTTGTTGTTATAAATCACTTTAGTGTCTTCCCATTTTACTTGAACTAGATTTTGTTTTTTGTCCCACACATAATGATGGTTTCCTCTAAATGTAAAAGCAATTGCGGCGGTGCTATCCCACGCTTTTTGATTAATTGCGGTTTGGATTTTATCAGTAAGCGATTCGGCTTTTATTCCTGCTTCCCCTTGTGGTAATGGTTTACTAGAAAAATATAGGAATGCAGCAACCGAGAGAATTAATACAATGACAATAGCGCCTATTATTTTGAGAAATTTTTTCATCAGGAATCTGTTTTGTAATTTATAATAATCTCAAAGGTACTGAAAACAGGCCGTTTTTAAACCCTGTTTCTAGATTTGTTCCCATACAACTAAGGGTTTGACTAATGAAAGCCAAACCCTTTGTGTCCTAGTTGTGGTGGTATATAAAAGTGGTATTTCTTATTTAATCACTGCCCATTTTTTGTCGATCTCGCCTAAGTATTTAGCTTCGTCTTTGTTCCAGATATCAAGTGTGTTTACTTGCGTGCCATTAAAATCTCCGTTGAAAAACAAATACAATTTGTTGTCTACAATTTTAAAAGTTTCAGGATTGATAGAGAATTTAGAATCTTTCTCAGCTACACCCCAAGCACAGTATCCATTTACCTCTGGTAAGTATTTTTTAGGATTTGCTTTAAAAGCCATTGCGTTTTCCTTAGAAGCAAAGTAATAGGTTGTTCCATCAATTTTAGCTGCGTTTTCTTCTGATCCTTTCATCGCCTTATTGTTTTTATGATAAGACACTAGATCATATCCACCAATTGCTAAACCTGATTTGTCAATTGCATCTACTTGTGCAAAAATTCCGTTTGAAAATAAAGCAATAAATGCTACTACTACTGTTGATTTTAAATTTTTCATTTGTTTAATTTTAATTATTTCTATTTGTAATGGTTGTAATTCGGTTTTAGGTTAAGCAGGCACAGCTTCAGTAATAAGCTCTTGTGCTTTTTCAATATTCCACTCGCCTTCAATCATGCGGTGTACGTAGCAGGCGTCGGCTTGTTTTAGCAATTCTGTTTTTTGCTCGGCAGTTAGGTCGCCTTCAATTTTAATTTTGGCAGTTACATTCGATGTTAATTTACCACCTTCTCCACGTTTCACGTTTAGCTCAAATTCTCCGTCTACTTCACCTATTGTCCAATTGTTTTTTCTAGCAATGTATCTTACTGTAGCCACTTTGCACATTGCAATACTAGACAAGATTAAATCCTCGGGTGAAAACCCCAAATCAGTTCCTGCGCTAGTTTTAGGTTCATCACCCACAATACCGTGTCTACCGTTTGTTATCAAAGATTGGTATCCTGTAGGTAGGTTTTTAATGTTTATTTTCTTTCCCATGGTCTTAGCTTTTTATAATGTTAGTTAAATGGCTGGTCATAATCGACTTACTTTGTACGCCGTTTTGAGTGCCTACAATTTCTCCGTTTTTAAAGTAGAATAAAGCAGGAATGCTTCTCACTTTAAATTGTGCGGCAAGCTCTGGATTTGTGTCCACATTGATTTTCGAAATCACCGCTCTACCGTCAAAGTCATTGGCTAATTCCTCTAGCGCAGGATGCAAGGCTTTACAAGGCCCGCACCAATCAGCAAAAAAGTCTACTAGAACCACATCATTATTATTAATGGTCGAATCAAAGTTGTTTTTATCTAAATGTTGTATCATCTTAATTGGGTTTTAATAATTATATAAATAAGTTGCTTTCGTCACAGTAGTAATCAGTTATTGCCATATTATGGCAAAAACTTTCTTGATTTACTGCAATTAATTGCGGTGTTTTTTTAGTTGATTTCAGGCCTAGAATACTTGAAAAGCCTTCGATAATAGTATGTATTGTTTTCATAATTCCTGTTGTTTCAGT
>CAXBGV010000258.1:0-4289 GCA_963975235.1 uncultured Flavobacterium sp.
AAAAGTATTTTGTCATCAGTTATTCTTGGACAGCATTAATAGCTGGGTTTGTCGTTTGTACATTGAAAATGCAAGATCACTACGTTTGTCAAATCGTGCGGAGGTGCCATTTTTATCTATTATTGTTTTGAACAAAGGATTTCTACTCCGCTCAACTTGACAAATAAGATTAATTAAGGACCGTCATTTTAAATACAAAATGATATGTTTAGCGATTGTCGTCAATTAGAAAATTAGTTTTTTAAAATTTCCAGATGCCATAAAATTGCAAATAGTTGAAATTTTCTTTGAAGTTTACCACATATCGCACTCCTGCACTTGGGCCAATGCGCGCCGCGCCCACTGTCAAGTCAAACAATAAACCGGCTTTAAAATTAGTAAAACTGTTGCTTGTAGCTATGGCGTCTTCCGTAGTAGTCAATAACGTAGTTGGTTTGTCATTTTCATACAAATCGATTCTGGTAGATTGTTCTTGTTTTTCGGATGCGTTAATGTTGGCTTGAATCCCGGCTCCAACACCAATGAAATTGTTGAGGTTGTAGCGCATCAACAATGGGATTTCCAAGTTGATGGTGGTGATCGTGATAGTATTGGTAGTGCGTTGCAATTGATCGATTCCAGCAGTATTCTGAATGAGAACATCTGTTGAAGTACTTGCTGCAGTATAGTTGTGAAAGCTATTTTGAAACTCAGCTTGCCAGTAATAGCGATACGATTTATAAGGTGAAACTGTGGCTCCTACAAAATAACTGGTCGAATTGTTCAAGCTAGGGAAGTAGTTGTAACCTGCTTTGGCACCAATAGAAATTCCGGGTAAAAATCGGGTGGTGGCGTAGTTGGTAATTATGGGTTCGTTTTTGTCAAATATAATTGCCGTTTTACTTTTTGTATTTACTTTGTGAAAGTCCTTGTTGAACTTCATAGAATACTTTACAAAACCTTTAGTGCTGTCCTTTTCGGTGACGTTTTTTTGCTCGCTTCCAGGTAAATAAATGTTTTTGAAGGTAAAAAATATTTGGTCTTTTTTTATGATGGTGTCTAGGCAACTCACGGTTGGTTCCTCTCCTTTTGGACAGATGGGACATTTGGGATACATGTCTTCTACCTTGAACGTTTTTTTGTCAAACATCTCAGGAATATCCGTTTCTAGACGGATCATTCTAGCGGGACCTTCTCCATTGTTTTGAAAACGAGTTTTAAAATTCACTCGTTTAAAGCGCACTAACCTATAATTTAAGAAACTTCCGTTGGAGCCCATTTTATTGGGGTCGTGTGAGGTTACTATTTCCATCTCAAGGTTGACTACTTTGTGGTTTTTAAAACTTCGATTTGGGACAAAAATGCCACGCATGGTCACGGTGGCACTGGTGTCTTTGATCATTTCGGGAGTAGTTTTTAAGGTATAAAATACATTTCGAGTTTCTTTAGGATTGGCGCCAGCAAATTCTAGAATAGAAACGTTTTTATACATTTTATTGGCCTCGATTAGGGTTTGGTCCAAGTCGGTTTGTGTGGTGGTTTTTTGGTATTTTTGGGCTGTTGCCAAAGTGAAAACGTTAGACGAGGCAAGATAGGTGTGCGAGTCCTCTATGGCATTTACTACGGCAAAATTATTTTCTTGCACTTCACGTTCGCCAGCATAGGTGCGAAGATCAGCTAGTTCAAAATTGTTGTTTTTAAATTGTTTTTCGTTGTAAAAGAGATACAGTTTCCCATCGGCAACATAGTTCTCTAGGTTTTGATAGCTCATGATTACCACTATTTCCTGATCGGGAATAGGGTCGCAATTTTTTTGAATGGTAAATCCGTTTTGATCTTCTATAGAAGCAATTTCGTTGTATTTTTCAGTAGAGATTTCATTGATAACCACTTTTTTTGGTCGGGTAGCAGGTGGTTTTCCGTTGTCGTAATTGTTGGTTACGGATAGTATGGTGTTATAAGTTCCTTTGTTTTTGTACACGTGTTTGGGTTCGGCTTCTTTGCTGTAATGCCCGTCGCCCATTTCCCATAGATAGGAATAGCTGGGTTTTGGTGCTCCAGAGATTGGGATTAGTGGTGGTGTGGTAGGTTTGTACGAAACGCTGTTTTTGTTTTGGATGTATCCAATGATGGCGCGACGTGTAACGGTGTCTTTTACTTTAGTTTGTGCAAGGATAAGGGTTGAGTTAAGGCAAATGAAAAAGAGTAAAAGTGGTTTCATGGCTAGTTTTTTTAGCCCTGATAGCAGTGATATCCTTTTTGTCCTATCGTTTTTTAGATAGGATAAAAAGATAAAACGGATAGCAGGAATAGCTTCTAAAATAGAGTAGAAGGTTACAATAAAGTAATAAATGTAAAAAAAAGTGATGAGCAAATCATCACTTTTGTTAAAAAAATACTTTTTGTGTTATTGAATAGCGTTAATAGCTGCTATTAATTGGACCTCAGTTACTACGTTGGTCTCGCTCATGGCAAAGGTATATACATCTCCGGCAGCAATAGTGACTGCTTTAATAGCGAATCTCCAATTTCCGTTGTCCTCGGTGGCGAAAATCACATGGCAAGCTAATCCAACTGGAATTTGTCCATAATGTTCACTAAATTGTTCTGTTGTAGGATTGTATGTGTCTAATTTGGCTAGTGCATTTTGACCTTCACCATCATAAGATAGGTAAATAGCACAATTCGTATCATCATATCCCGCTGGAACTTCCACTAAAATAGTAGTTTTAGGTCTTGGGTCGCTAATAAAGCGGTCAACATTTGTCCATCCAAAAGTTCCAAAAGTCACGTTGTAATTGGTGTGGTTAAAAGCAACATTTCCGCGTTCTTGTCCTCCTCCAACATTTGCAGGTATCGGTACGGGTTGCTCCCAAACTAGATTCGCTTCATCACTGTTGTTGCCTGTCCAAAATACCATTCCTGTGTCAACAGTCCCAGTTAAAGTAGCTGGAACTTGAAGTTGAATTACTCCAGTAGAAACCAAAGCTACTCCTGCTTGTGAAGCGCTAATAAAAAATTCACCGCCTGATTTTAGTATGCTTTTATTGCCATTAGTCATAAGTCCCATTGTTGGTTTATTAGTTACAAGCATACTTCCTTTGTCAAAAATTTCAACGTAGGTTATATCAATTGCTCCCGTTACAGGATTTCCGTTTTTTGTTAGGGCGTTACCATTTAAAGTGATGATAACTCCTTTTGCTGATGTTAGTGTGATTGCTCCTGCTCCAGCAGTGGCGGTAAACCTTTGCGTTTGATGCTCTAAAGCTGTTTCTCTTATAGTTGCAAATTTTGCTGCTGTAGGGTTTAGATCGGAGATCTCATCTTTGTTACAGCTTACTAAAGTAATTGTAGCAAGAAATAGAAGAGCAGCATTTTTTAGATTTTGTATCGGGTTTTTTAATTTTTGTGTTTTCATGATTTCTAATGTTTTTAATAGTTATTTTGTAAATTTTTTTGGTTTTTGTTTTTAATACGATATTGTTTTTATTGAAAAATAATATCAATGTATGGTATCCCATAGCTTGGTACTGGTCCACCGGTACCATAAAAATTAGACGATGTAATTTGCATAAAAGCGCCTGTTGCTACTGCAGCAGAAGGCAATCCTCCGGTATTGTACCTGCAAATCCTACCAATGGTATTATTTAAATTTCCTAAATAGTTAGTGACAATTCTTTTTATGGTGTAGGAGTGTGTATTTTGTAGCATTACCGTTGCCCCAATTGGTGTTACATAGTCTGTAAAGGCAGAATTAAAAATGTGACTACCGGTGTATACGATGCTGCTTGTAGTGTTATCATAAATTTCGATAGTGTACGGAATGCTAGCTGCAAATAAATTTGCATTTCCCTGATACCCTATCTTACAGATGCTTTTGTTAGTTAGCATTGTAAAAGTGTATTCATGTGTAGTCAAATCCATAGTAACATAGTCATCATGCATTGGGAGGCTTGTTAGGACATTGTTGTAAATCGTTTGAAAGTCAGATGTAATTGTACTGCAAGTTGAGGGAGTTGGCACAGGTGGAGGAGTGCAACTAAACACTACTGCTGTAATTACTAATGTTGCTACTGTTTTTGAAGTTTTGTTTAATTGACTGATAATGTTTTTTAGTGTTTTCATGATTTCTAGTTTTTAAAGTAATGGTTAAACTTGATTTATATAGTTATATCAATAGTGTTGGTAATTTGTTACCCTATTTATTGCATTATTTTTTACTTATTTTTTTTTAAACAGTAAGATAGGATCATGTAGCTCTTTTTTTAAACACAAATAGCGATGAAAGACTCATCGCTATTTGGTTTGTA
>CAXBGV010000259.1:0-4287 GCA_963975235.1 uncultured Flavobacterium sp.
ATGAATGGTTTGTCCATTTTGCATCTGAACAGTAGATTTTGGATTTTTAATAAAGATCATTAAATCATTAATATCCCATCTACTATCTGTTTTTGGGATATTTACAACATAATCTAATTTGTCTCCTACGTACTCATCGTGCGTAAAAGAAATTGGCAAGGGATCAGACTCGTACGTTTTTGTTTTCATTTGATCAATGTACCAATCAGTCATAAACAAACTGGTATTTACAATCTTAATGTCTGTTCTGATATTTTCTATTTCTTGTGCATACCATAGAGGGAACGTGTCGTTATCGCCTATAGTAAATAATATTGCGTCTTGGTCACATGAGTACAAATAAGCTTTTGCCATAGCTAGTGCTGTGTATTTTCCAGAACGATCATGATCGTCCCAGTTTTGGGACGCCATCAAAACAGGGGCCGCAAGTAAGCTGGCAGTAATTATTAGGGGAGCTGCAAATTTTGGAGCTAAGTATTTTTGTAAGCTTTCGTAAAGTGAATACACTCCAAATCCAATCCAGATTGCGAATACATAAAAGGAGCCTACAAGCGCGTAATCACGTTCTCTAGGTTCAAATGGTCTCTCGTTTAGATAGATTTTTAATGCAAAACCAGTAAATAGGAATAAGGCTAGTAGAACATAAAAACTTTTCATATTCTTGGTAGCGTGATACATTAAGCCAATTAAGCCTAAAAGGAATGGTAAAAAGAAATAAACGTTGCGACCCTTGTTGTTAAGTACATCGTAAGGCAGATTCTCTTGTGATCCTAAATGTAACTCATCAATAAACGTCACACCACTTAACCAGTTTCCTTCTTGAGTACCATAGCGGCCTTGATTATCGCTTTGGCGTCCTACGAAGTTCCACATTAGATACCTCCAGTACATGTACCCAAATTGATATTCTACCATGAAACTTAAATTATCAACAGTAGATGGTTTTTCGATAATTAAGTAATCACCGTAACTTTTTAAGAATTTCACATAACCACTATCGTCAATTTGTTTTTGCGCATAGGCTTGTCTAAATTCCGAAACAGTTTTTTGAACTTCGTTCTTAAGTTGAGCAACGGCTTTGTTGTAATCCTCCTCGGTTAATTGACTGATATCGATACCGTATCTTTCTAAATCATTTTCGTACGGATAATCTGGGTTGATCCTAAATTCAGGAGGGTTTGTAAAGCTAATATAGTTTTCAATGTGATCCGTACTCCACATTCTTGGCAGAATTGTTTTTTGAGCATCATCACCATTTTGCTCAGCATTTTTATAATTATTTGTAATAATGTATTTTCCTGTTTTATAATCTCTTTCGTAATTAGGAGCTTTGTCTAAATAAGGTTTATCCGCATCTAGTCCCGCAAATGTTTCGGTATATTGTGAGCCGTAAAACAATGGATTAACACCATATTGCTCTCTGTTGTAATAAGCAAGAACCTCTGTAGCGTCAGATGGTTTGTTTTCATTAATAACCGTATTAGCATTGGCTCGTACAGGTAACATCATCCAAGTAGAAAAGCCTATTAAAATAAATAGTATGCAAAGGATAATTGTATTGTAAAAAACGAAGCCTTTTTCCTTGGTATATTTTAAACCAAAATAAAAACCAAGACAAAATAAAATAGCTACTATAATTGTTCCTGAATTAAAAGGCATTCCCAGGCTATTTACAGTAAAGATTTCAGCTTTGGCAAAGAATGACATCGTTAAAGGTAACAATAGTTTAAAAATAAATAAAAGAACCGAAACCACAACAACGTTAGCAATGATGAAGTTTTTGACTGTAATAACTTTGTAATTTTTAAAATAATATAAAAATCCGATAGCGGGAATAGTTAATAGTGCCATGAAGTGAACGCCAAAAGACAAACCAACTACCAGAGAGATGATCAGTAACCATTTGTTGCCTCGAGGGGTGTTCATTTCTTGCTCCCATCGTAATCCAAGCCAGAACAGTAGTGAGATTAACAGTGATGCCATTGCATACACTTCGGCCTCTACTGCATTAAACCAAAAGCTATCTGAAAAGGTGTAGGCTAAAGCGCCTACAAACGAACTCCCCAATATTGCGATATCATTATTAATAGTACTTTCTGACGTATTCTTAGTTATTTTCTTTAAAATGATAGATGACGACCAAAATAAAAACAAAATAGTAAATGCACTAGAAAACACAGAAGTCATATTCACCATCAAGGCAATATGTTCATTGTCTGTTGCAAACATGGCAAAGAAAGCGCCTATCATTTGAAATAAAGGAGCGCCTGGTGGATGTCCTACCTCTAGTTTAGCAGCTGTGGCAATATATTCGCCACAATCCCAAAAGCTCATTGTAGGTTCTACGGTGAGTGTATAGGTTAGTAATGCAATACTAAAAGTAACCCAACCTAAGATCGTATTCCATTTATTGAAATTGAATGTAGCTTTATTCATTTAAGAAAATTTTAGTTTTATTTTAAAACACAAAGAAAATGTTTTTTTTTTTAAGGCCATGTGGATTAACAAAAAATTCTGTCAAACTAACCGTTTTTGTTAATTAGTTGGTTATTAGTAATTTTGGATATCGCAAATAGATTCTTCAAATTTTTTTTCATTTTTTTTGAAATAAAATGCCGAAAAAGTTTGCGCAAACTAATATTTATTATAAATTTGCACTCGCTTAACAGCACTGATGGTCTATGGTGTAATGGTAACACAACTGTTTTTGGTGCAGTCGTTCAAGGTTCGAGTCCTTGTAGACCAACAGAAAGCCTCTCATTTATTTGAGAGGCTTTTTTTATGCTTTATATTTACGTATTTAGTTTGCGTGCTAAATTTTAAATGTAATTACTGGTCTTACAGTGTGGTTTACTAAATCTTCACTAATACTTCCTGTAAAAAAATGTGCTAAACCTGTTCTTCCATGTGTACTGAGTCCTATTAAATCGGCTTGTACCTTTTTTGAGAAATTGATGATACCGTTTTCAACATTGCTATCATTATAAATAGTTATAGTGTAATTATTGATGGTGAAGTTCGACACAAAATCATTTATGATTTTCTCGGCAAGTGCAGTAGGTTTAAAACTGTTGGGTGTGCAAATCATCACCAAAGATAACTTGGCGTTGAAAATAGCTGCGAAATCGAGCATTTTTTGAAAAGATTTTTTAATTTCTTCTGAAAAATCAGATGCAAAAACAAAATGTTCTCCCTTGAATTCTAAAGTTTCTTTTTTAATTACTAGGACGGGTACTTCAGATAATCGAACTACTTTTTCAGTGTTCGATCCTAATAGCATTTCTTCTATTCCGGATATTCCGTGAGACCCCATAACAATAAGATCCGTTTTGTTTTCGGTTATATAAGAGATAATTCCGTTAAAAGCTCCTTCAAATTTTATATGATGAACGGTTTTTATTCCGTTAAGGAATTCTTTTTGCGCTACTTCCTGAAGTTTTTCCCTCGCTTTATCTATGAAAAGTACTATTTCTGGTATTTGTACACCACTAGAAACTGCGTCATTCATTTGGCTCGGGATTTCAAGCATGTGTAGTAAATGGATTTCGCTATGGTTTCTATTAGCTATTTTTGCAGCTACTTTTAAGGCGTTTTCTGAATAAGTCGAAAAGTCGATGGGTACTAAAATGGTTTTCATAATGTTGCTTTTTGTTAGGATTAGTATAAAATAGGTGTATTAAAGGTAAGAAATATTTTAAGAGCAGTCAATCATTTTTTGTTTCTAAAAAAAAACACTATATTTGCACCGTTATTTATTAAAATCTAGATAATGAGGGGACTAAATGTCCCCTCTTTTTATAAAAATATGACATTTAAAGAAAAAGTAAATAAGTTGTTAGTAGAGGCGCTTTTGGATAAGCCAACTCTCTTTTTGATTGATCTTACGATTACAGATGCTTACAAGGTAATTGTTTCGTTAGATGATGATAATGGTGTCGCCCTTCAAGATTGTATTGATGTTAGTCGAGCCATTGAGGCTAATTTAGATAGAGAGGAACAAGATTTCTCTTTAGAAGTTGCATCAGTAGGAGTGGGTTCGCCACTTAAGTTGGTTAGACAATATAAGAAAAACGTAGGCAGAACACTGATTGTGAAAACAGTCCAAGAAAATTTAGAGGCAGAATTAGTAGAAGCTAATGATGAATTCGTAATTTTGTCGTGGGAAGCGAGAGAGCCTAAAAAAATAGGCAAGGGGAAAGAAACTGTTCAAAAAACACTTCAATTACCTTATGGAGATATAAAAGAAGCAATTGTTACAGTAACATTTTAATTAAAGAATTCGCATGG
>CAXBGV010000260.1:0-4279 GCA_963975235.1 uncultured Flavobacterium sp.
TGCTTGGACGCAATCACATGTCGTTAGAGCTCCTATTTCCCGAATTTTGGGAATAATTAATCTTTTAGAAGAAGAGAAAGACAATCATGAGGAATTCATGTTTTGGATGAGTCAACTCAAAATCTCAACCAAAGAAATGGATGAAATTGTTAAAAATATTGTTAGTGATTCAAGTAGTTTTGAAAAAGAATAAAATAGGCAAATGAAAAAAGAATTATACATCATCGATGACGACAATATTTACAGAATGATTGCCTCACGTTTGATTAGTAGAGTTGCTCCAAATGCTGTTATTACAGAATGCGAAAATGGCCAAGTTGGCCTTTTAAAACTTGCGCAAAAAGCCAATCTAGATGATGAAATATTAGTCTTACTAGATATCAATATGCCTATCCTAAATGGATGGGGTTTTTTAGATCTAATTGTTGATTATAATTTTTTTACAAACGGTGCAATTAAAATTTATATTGTCTCTTCATCAACAGACGAAAGTGATTTATTAAAAGCACAACAATACAATTTTATTGGTGGCTTTATGCATAAGCCACTTAGCAAAGAGGATATAATTTCAATTATTGAATAATCGTAAAAGATATACCCTTAGTTCATAAATACTTCTTTTAACGCTATTTTAATAGTTGTGTTTTTAGTAGGAGTTTTATTTATCGTATATTTATAGAAATATTTTATTCTTATAAAGTTAAAATAAATATATGGAAATTGTTATCATCGGAGGAGGATTTGCTGGACTAAACTTAGCGAAGGAATTGCTAAATCAAAAAGATATTCGCGTCACACTTGTAGACAAAAATAATTATAATTTTTTCCCACCACTTATTTACCAAGTCGCAACCGCTTTTCTTGAGCCCTCAAGTATTAGTTACCCTTTTAGAAAATTTTTTGCAGGAAAAAAAAATCTTCAATTTAGATTAGGACAATTAAAAACTGTTGTTCCCGAAGAAAATAAAGTTATCCTTCATAATGGAGAGTTAACCTACGATCACTTAGTATTCGCTACTGGTGCAGAAACAAGCTATTTTGGAATGGATAACGTCAAGAAAAACGCCATCCCCATGAAAACGCTGAATGACGCCATTGTGATGCGAAATACAATTCTAAAAAACTTAGAAAAAGCCGCAATTTGCAAAGACATTCGCAAACGAAGAGAGCTTCTAACTATAGTTGTCGCGGGCGGTGGACCAACTGGTGTAGAGGTTTCAGGTATGTTTGCCGAACTTAAAAAAAATATATTTCTCAAAGAGTATCCAGAATTAGCCACAGCTGCTAGCAATATTTATTTAATTGATGGTGGTCCAGCTTTATTGGCTCCCATGAGCAAAGCTTCACAAGAGGATACGTTTAAAGCGCTAACGGACTTAGGGGTTGTGGTAAAACTTAATACACAAGTTGTCGATTATAAAGACGATAGTGTCTATTTATCAACTGGAGAAACCATTCAGACCAAAAATTTAATCTGGGCCGCGGGAGTTTCAGCGATGACATTCGAAGGAATTCCTGCTGAATGTTATGGCCGAGGTAAACGAATGATTACTGATAGTTACAATAAGGTTATTGGAACTCAAAATATTTACGCCATTGGAGATACAGCATTACAGCTAACGGATGAAGCTTTTCCTAACGGACACCCGCAGGTCGCGCAAGTTGCGATCCAGCAAGGAATTAATTTAGCCTCCAATTTCAAAGCAACTTTAAAAAACAAACAGCTACGCTCTTTTAAATACAACGATAAAGGATCTATGGCTATAATAGGTAAAAACAAAGCAGTAGTCGACTTACCAAAACCCAAAATGCATTTCAAAGGCTTTTTTGCTTGGGCAATTTGGTTATTTATTCACTTAGTTTCTTTGATTACGTACCGCAACAGAATACAAACATTTTTTAACTGGATGATTTCTTATTTTGCAAAGGATAATTCATTACGAATGATCATAAGACCTGATAAAACTAGAAAAACAGAACCTAAAACGGTTTAAATAAGTAGATTGAATTAAATATTAAACTATTGTAACGGCAAGTTTACTGCTTACAGTAGTTTTTTTATTTTACGTTTACCTAGGTTTAAAATTAAAAATGCTAGTAATGTTGTCGAGGTCATAATTAGTACCATTGGAACAATCGAATCTTTAACGAATAAGCCAACAGCAAACGATGCCAGCGCTCCTAAACCTAACTGCAAAGCACCCATTAATGCAGAGGCGCTTCCTGCGTTTTTGGAGAAAGGAGCAAGTGTTAATCCAGCTGTATTAGGATTTGAAATACCTAGGCACCCTAAAAATAAAAAGAGCATGGCTATAGTTTCGTACAATCCTAAAAGATTGTTTATTGCTAGAACTAAAAAAAGTATGCTAATCAATGATTGTGCAATCAAAGCACTATAAATCATTTGTTCGCTAGAAAATCTTTTAAGCAAAACAGAATTTAATTGACTAGAACCTATAAAGCTCAGTGACATAAAAGCAAAAATCCATCCATAGGTCTTTGCATCTACTTCAAATACATCCATAAACAAAATAGGGGAAGCAGCTACATAGGTAAACAATCCCGAAAAAGCTACTGCTCCTGTAAAAGCATAAGTATAAAACTGAGGCTCTCTCAAAATACTGATAAAGTTGGCAATAATAGGCTTGGGTTTCAATGAAATTGATGGATCAGGTGTGAAACTATTGGGTAAACCAAGTTGCGCAGCTATTAGTATTACAATCCCCATGCACATCAAAATAAAAAATACGGTATGCCATCCGTAATATTCTGTTACATATCCTCCAACAGTAGGCGCGAGCATAGGCGATAAACCAACAACTAACATCAATAACGAAAACACTTTTGGTGTGTCACGAACAGGAAATAAGTCACGTACCATCGATACAGATGCCACTGTAGCTGCACAACTTCCCACGGCTTGTATAAATCGTAAACCTACAAATGTGTCAATATCGTTTACATAAACACATCCTAACGAAGCAAAAATATACACCAGTAAACCAATAAATAGCGGCTTTTTACGTCCAAAGCGATCTAAAAGTGGTCCATAAAGTAACTGACCAGCAGATATCCCAATGAAATAACTAGACAAAGTCATAGATACTTTTGCGACAGTAGTATTTAAATCTTTTGCAATTCCAGAAAATCCAGGCAAATACATATCTATCGAAAATGGTCCTAAAGCGGTCAACGATCCTAAGATTAATATTAATTGTAAGTACTTAGATTTAGACATGAAACGAATTATTTAATTTTTGGCAAAGGTAGACAAATCCTTTCCTACCATAGCTTGTGCATAGTAATTTATTGTAGATCCTTAATTAACTTGCTTCAATAAGTAGACAACTGTGGAGAAATTAATGTTTTATTAAACGAGTTCAAGCTAATTAATGGCCGGGGTTTGTCAATGTAATTGTAAAACAATTCAACATTAGTTGCTAATTAATAAGAGTGTTCCTGAGACAAAAAGAAGAACATATATTACCTTTTTCAATAACACATCATCGACTCTGGCATATACTTTCTTACCTAGATAGATTGCTAACAAAAAAAAAGGTAAAACAAAAATTGAGTTATAAATTTCCTTGGATGTTAGTACACCGCTTACAGCTAAGACTGGAACTCTCATTAATGTTACTAATCCTAAAATTCCGAACATTGTAGCTCTAAAAGTTTTTACATCAGTGGTTTCCTTTTGGACAATCATAACATACAAAGGTCCTCCCGTAGAAAACACACCTGAAAATAAACCACCTAAAAAACCGAATATTGGTTTTAATATGCTCAATTTGGAAATTTTCTTGTTTTTTCGCAGACTATAAAGTACAAAAAGTATAATGAAGAGACCTAAACCTCTTTTAAGTAGTAAAGGTTTACCATATTTTAATAAGTATACACCAGCTATCAGTCCAAAAAAAGAATAAAAGGCGAGTATTTTGAGTAACTTTTTATCAATGTTACTCCATTCTTTCACTATATAAATAGGTGCTGAAATTGAATAAAAAATTGTGATGTAAGAGACAGCTTCGTTTAATGGCATTACTAAAAGTAATATAGGTAGAGATACTAAACCCCCTGCAAAGCCTATAATAGATTGAATAAAAAATCCAGCAAATATTCCGATTATAAGTACGATTAGCATTGTATTCATAATACAAAAGTAGAGATAGCATTAGTAACTGAGAAACTTTTTTGATAGATAAAATAATTTTAATCCAAATTTAAATGGTATGATACGCCAATACATATTAAAATTTAAAAAAAAAGCCTGACAGAT
>CAXBGV010000261.1:0-4265 GCA_963975235.1 uncultured Flavobacterium sp.
TTTGTTTCAATAAAGTTTGCTCTACAATCTCTCGCTCATCCTTAAAAACAATCATTACCATACCATTTAACTGATCTGAACTTTCAATCTGCTGAATTGTTACGGAAGCATAATTAGAACCTCCGTTATTATTGCGAATCTTAATGTTTTGTAGGTTAACTGCTTCATTACTTTGTAGCGCTTTTTGGAAGGCATTGTGCAGTTCATTTCTCAAGCCTTCTCTTGCCATTACATGAATATTCCAGTTTGCTTTTCCTGCAACTGGCTCAAGGTATTTTCCAGTTCGACCTGTTATATAAAGAATATCTCCTGTGCCATTTACTAGGACACTAGCCGGTGCAAATTGTTGAAGTACTATCTGATCTGCAAGTTTTTGAATATTTTCGACCACTTTAGAAGTATTAATTATTTCTTTGATTACTGCTTTCTTGTTTGAAAAAGAACTTGGAAAAGACGTTGTTTTTGACGCTAAAGAAATATTGGTGCGCTTATACAATTTTAATTTAGTGTCAAGAATATCAAATCCTTCATTATTACGGCTTATGGTTTCGGCAGAGCCCAATACCAAAATACCTCCTGGCAGAAGACTATAATTAAACAATTCAATTAGCTTCTTTTGTAAGGGAGGTTCCATGTATATCAACATATTACGGCACATCAATATATTGAGTTTTGTAAAAGGAGGATCCTTGATTACGCTATGAGGTGCAAAAACAAGCATTTCTCGTATTGTTGAATTCACACGATACCCCTCTTTTTCGATATTGAAGAACTTCTTGATTCGTTCAGGCGAAACATCTACAATAATATTGGAATTAAAAAAACCTCGGCGTGCTTTTTCAATAGCGTCCGTATCAATATCTGTGGCAAAAATTTGTAAAGTCAAATTTTGGCGCTTAACAGTGTTTTCTAAAACTTCTCTAAAAGCTATCGCAAGTGAATAGGCCTCCTCTCCTGTTGAGCAGGCTGGAATCCATGCCCGTAGTATAGCCCCATCCGGTAAGTCTTTAATAAGTTCAGGCAGTATAGTGCTTTTGAGCATATCCCAAACTGCTGTGTCACGAAAAAAGCTAGTTACCCCTATTAATAATTCTTTAAAAAGCAAATCAATTTCATTAGGGTTCTGCTGCAAAAAATCAACATATTCTTTCAGGTTATCCAATTGATGAATTCCTTTACGCCTATCGATTCGGCGCATTAAAGTCGTTTTTTTATACAGTAAAAAATCATGTCCAGTATGTTCCCGCAGTAAGATGATAATTTTTTCTAAACTACTTCTATTATTACTGTCTATATCTGAATCTTTTTTAATTACTACAGTGTGATTGAGCAGAGCCATCAATTTAGCACCTAACTCTTCTACTGGTGCTATAATATCAGCTAGTACTGCTTCAGTTGCATTTTTAGGCATCGAATTGAATTTTGCCGTTTCAGGTTCCTGCACCAAAACAAATCCATGATTTTCTTTAATAGATTTAATTCCTAAACTTCCATCAGAACCCATTCCTGAAAGAATAACTCCTACACTCTTGTCTAATCTATCAAGTGCTAATGAACGAAAGAATATATCGATAGGCAAACGCAACCATCTGGTTTGAATAGGGTCAAATAAATGTAAAGTACCGTTTAATATTGTCAGACTTTTATTTGGGGGAATTACATAAACGTGATTGGGTTTTACTTTAAGTCGATCCGTTACCTGTAAAACCTTCATAGAAGTAGTTCGCTGTAATAGCTCAGGTAAAATCCCAACATAAGTAGGATCGAGATGCTGAATAACAACAAATGCCATACCGGGATTTACTGGCATATTCTTAAAGAAAACTTCCATCGCCTCCAGTCCTCCTGCAGAAGATCCTATACCCACTATGGGGAAGTTACTGCTCTTGTCAGTGAGCATAATTTCCTTTTTGGCTGTTTTAGCAACACCATCTTCTTCTGGTAAAACTTGTTTATTCTCTATCTTTTTCATTATGATATTGCGCTATTATACATGAAGCTCCATCTTTAAAATCGAGTCTCACGCTAATTCACTATAAATGTAATTTATTATTTTTTAAACGCCGAATACTAATTTCTAAAAATAGCTACTTTTAGAAGCAATTTAATTTTGCAGTAGCATAGAAGTTTTTAATTTTTATTCGAAATAAAATCAAACGATGATTCTGAATTTAAAATAGCAATAGTTAAATGTTAATATAAAATGTAGCTATAATAACTCTATCCTCATTTGTAAATGCCATAAACCACAAACAAACGCACTCGAATTAAATAAAGTAGTGGATTTACAATAGACTTAAAAAAACTAAACTGGCACCATAATATTCTAAATTCAAGCCCCTAAAAACAACTGCTGCTTGTTAACCATTTGAGTAATACTATTTCTAAATCTAATAGAGAAATAGGTTTTGCTAGATAGTCATTCATTCCTGACTTAAAACACTCCTCTACCTCTTCAGTCATTACTCCGGCAGTTACCGCAACAATTGGAACCTCTACTCCATTCGACAATAAGCGAATCTCTTTTGTTGCTTCATGTCCGTTTTTATTAGGCATCTGAATATCCATTAATATAATATCTGGCTTGTCCTTTTTAAAATGAAGTACTGCTTCATTGCCATCCTCTACTGCAAAAATAGTAGCGTTTGGCAATATTTTTTTTACCAATGTCTTCACCAATAACATATTGATTTTATTATCCTCCACTATTAAAACCTTCTTTTTAGAAAGGATTTTAAAAGGAGTAATACGGTTGTTATTGATGAATTTGACTGAAGAATCAGTACTTTGTTCCGCATTTGCTTTCTTGAATTTAATGGCAAAGAAGAAATCACTTCCTTCGCCTACTTTACTCTTTAGTTGCAATTTGCTATTCATTAACGCCAAAAGTTTATTTGATATGGACAGCCCTAAACCAGTGCCTCCATAGCGACGACTTGTGGAATTGTCTTCTTGAATAAAAGACTTAAATATTTTTTTATGGTTACTCTGTTTTATACCGATGCCTGTGTCTTTTAAAGAGAAATTGAGAATACAACTATCTATACTAGAGGAAGGCGTTTCAGAGACATCCAGACTAATTTTCCCTGTATCAGTAAACTTTAAAGCGTTGCTTATCAAGTTTACTAATATTTGCTTTAGTCTAGGAGCATCTGCTTGTATATAATGCGGTACGTTATAATCAATATTAAGTACTAAGTCTATGTTCTTGATAATCGCCTGGAATTTAAACAAATCAACAACCTGCTTCGTCAATTCATAAATATCTATCTTTCTAATTTCCAGTTCTAATTTCCCCGCTTCAATCTTAGAAAAATCCAAAACATCATTTACAATGTGCATTAATAGTGATGCTGACTCGTTAACTGCCGACATGTATTCCAGATGGCTTTTTTCTAAATCTGATTTCATTAACAAATCGGTAAAACCAATGATTCCATTTAAGGGAGTTCTAATCTCATGACTCATATTAGCTAAGAAATCAGTTTTAGCAATGTTAGCAGCTTCTGCCTCTTCTTTCGCATTAATTAGTTCAATCTCCATAAACTTTCTATCAGTAATGTCAATCACGGAGATATGACAATACGCCGTCTTTTCATCGACAATACCCGTCATGTAAACATACTTAGTTTCATCTTCGTTCGTTATAATGGACACCTCACATGATTCTTTTTTCGAGTGTTCAAAGATGTTTTCTAAAAAAAGATTGAAAATTGGTTTGGTCGCATCGGAGACAAAAAATCCGAACCGACTATTTACTAATTTAAATCGGTTTTTCCCTAATAGCTCAGCGCCTGCTCTATTTAGTTCAATTATTTCACCTTCCTTGTTGATGGTAAAATAGCCCGAAGGCAAAAAATCGTATAGTTCAGCATATTTCTGAGTAGCGGTATCAGTTTGCCCCTTAGCTAATGCAAGTTCTTCATTTTGCATTTCTAATTCAATCTGATGCACTTCTAATTCATGAACGAGTCTAATCACCTCGCTGTCCGATAAATTAAATGCTGAATCCCCATTTCTTTGCTTAGCCTCAGCTTTTTGACGGAGAGTTACTAACGCCTGTATCTTATCTCTGTCATTATTCATAAACACGAACTTTATTTTTAACTAATTTAGTCAAAAAAATCATCAATAAAACCACCTTTAATAAAATTAAATGAATGATTGCAAATAACTTACTCCAATTTTTAAAAATAACAACGATAACAAAGTACGCTACCTACTTAGCCATTTAATCAAAATTTGTTCTAAGTCAACTTCAATAA
>CAXBGV010000262.1:0-4198 GCA_963975235.1 uncultured Flavobacterium sp.
AATGAACTGCTAAACGCTCTGCACGACGGCATACGCAGCGTGCTATATGACAATATGACACAGTTGTATGTCCACCGGGTAGTACAAAGTGAGTCATTTGAGGCAAATCAGCTTCCATCTTATCTATTTCGTTTTCAAGAAGTTCAACATCTGAATCTAAAATGCCTAATTTTTGCAATCTAAGTTCACCATTTTTCATTACTTCTTTTTCCTGAGGGGTCGCTAAAATAGCACCAATTGTAAAAAGTCGATCTTGAATTTCTGCTAAAATAGCTTTGTAATGCACGTTCATGTCTTGATCACGTACGAGTCCGATGTAGGAGTTTAATTCATCAATAGTGCCATAACTTTCTATTCGAATATGATCTTTAGGGACTCTGGTTCCTCCAAAAAGTGACGTTGTTCCTTTGTCTCCTGTTTTAGTATATACTTTCATTTGAATTATTATGATTATCTAGTCGTTTACAAACTAGGTTTTTTTGTGTTTACGCCAATTTAGCTCGTTTATAGTGCTCCTTACTTTATTTAATTTTCAGTGCTGCGTTTTCTGTTTAGTACCGTTAGGGATAAATGTTTCAACTGCGATTCTAATTGATTGCCTCAAAGATAAAGTAAGTATACGGAAAGAAAAAAAGGATTTTGGTCTATATCATGCTTTAAGCAAGAAAAGCCATTCTTTCGAATGGCTTTTCTTCATTTTTGAAAAGAGTTTTAGTAACCAAAAATTTCCTCTAAAGAAAGTTTTTTAACTTCTCCCAACTTTTGCATTTCTTCCATAGGAATATTTTTCTCTGATGCTACGATTGCGTAAGTATAAGGTTTTTTCGAAATGTTTTTGCTCTGAAATTCAACTAAGTCATTCATGCTAATACTGTTTACGGCATTATAACTCTCTTTGCGAATATCTTCATTAAGACCTAATTCCTTTGCAGCTAAGTAGCTAAAAATGATATTGTCTTGTGTAATTCTTTCTGTTTCTATATCCTTTTTTACTTGAGTTTTAGCTAGCTCTAGATTGTTCTTCAACTCTGGCAT
Organism: uncultured Flavobacterium sp.; assembly: GCA_963975235.1. GTDB lineage: Bacteria > Bacteroidota > Bacteroidia > Flavobacteriales > Flavobacteriaceae > Flavobacterium. The sequence continues at coordinate 1,036 of CAXBGV010000262.1, forward strand.
TGTAGTCAATAATTCATTCATGCTTGATGCAGCATCTTTAAACTTATCAGCTTGACTACCTACGTATCCAATGTAGTAATACAAATCATTTTTCTTTTGAGGAGCAACATAATAACCAAACGTGCTATATGCTAATGCTTTACTTTCTCTAATGGTTTGGAATACAATCGATCCCATTCCGCCACCAAAGTAATTATTGAATACGTTTACCACTGTATTTTGCTTCGCATCATACTTTTCGGTGTTTCTTATCCATCTTGTTTCTGCTTGCACCATGTCATAATCAGCAAAAAGGACTTGGTTTTTAGTTTGTTCAGCCTGTTTAAATTCTTGTGGTGCTGGAGCAGTAGCAAATTTGGCAGGAATAGTGTGAATTTTTTGCAATTCAGTAACCACTGATTTTAAGTCCTTTGGGCCGTAATAAATAACGGTTTGTTCGTAGTTATTAATATTTTTTATTTTTTGAATTAACTCAGCTGATGTTACAGAGGCTAATTCTTCCTTAGAAAAACTATTGTTAAACTTGTTTTTAGGTCCGTACATGGCGTAGCTCGTCAATCCTTGCAGAATGGCATTTTTATTAGCCTTAGCATCTGTTCTCGATTTTGTGATTCGAGCTACAAGTGCTTTAAGTGCTGCTTCGTCAGGTTGCACGTTATTGATGACTTCTTCATACAATTGTACTGCTTTGCCAAAGTTTTCTTGTAGGCCTTCGATCGATACGGTAGTATATTCTTCGCCGGTACTTACATTAAAACTACAAGCAATGGTATAAAATGCTTTGGCAATTTCTTCTGAAGATTTTTTATCAGTACCTAAAAAACGGATGTATTGCGTCGCTAACGATTGTTTAAGATCATTAAGTGTACCTATTTTGTATCTGTATTTTAAACGAAAAATTTGATTGTCTGTATTTGGTACATATAACACAGAAGCTGCTCCTATACTAGCTTTTTGAATGTCTTTATCGAAATTAATAAAAACAGGTTTGCTTGCATTGCTTGGCATTGCATCGATAGTTGTTACAAATTGAGATTGTTTGTCAGCATTTGTTGCAACAGGAGTAATTTGTGGTTTTTCGATATTTTCTGAAGCTGTTTTTTCTCCTTTTCTTTTGTATATAGCAGCGTAATTTTCGCCTAAATATTTATTTGCAAAAGCAACGATGTCCTCTTTTTTAATTTTAGATAAGTTGTCTACGTATGCTACTTGATCTTTCCAATCTAATTCTGATGTAAAAGCGTCCATAAGGGTACTAGCTCTATCTGAATACTTTTCAGTTTCGTAAATTTTATCTTTTTTGATGTTGTTAATTATGGAAGTAATTAATTGGTCATCAAAATTACCTTTTTTAAGGTTTTCGATTTCGTTCAGTACTAATGCTTTTACTTCTTCAAGCGTTTGTCCGTTTGTTGGTGCTGCTGATAGGTATAAAATTCCATGATCGATCAAAGTATATGTAAATGCACTTGCGTTTAGTAGTTTTTGTTTTTTGACAAGGTTAAGGTCCATTAAACCTGCTTTACCGTTTGTCAAGATTTTACCAACTAAATCAGCTAGCAATACGTCTTTATCTTTGTTTCCAGGCAGTCTGAATCCAATAGTTAAGTTTTCAGCATCGGGTCCAACTATTTCTTTGATTATTGGAGCAGTAATAGGAGCTTCGTCTTCGAAAGTGTATTTTTGGAATGGTTTTGTTTGCATTTGACCAAATGTCTTGTCAATTTTAGCAATAACCTCATCAGCATTAAAATCACCAGATAAAATGATCCCCATGTTGTTAGGGACATAATATTTGTTAAAATAGTTTCTGATCTCAACTAGAGAAGGATTTTTTAAATGTTCAACAGTTCCTATAGTAGTTTGAAGGCCATAGTTGTGTTTTTTGAACAAAGAAGCAAATAATTCTTCAAATACTTTACTACCATCACTATCAAGTGATCTGTTTTTTTCTTCGTAGACCGCCTCTAATTCTGTGTGAAAAATTCTAAAAACAGGGTTTCTAAAACGTTCTGATTGTACTGCTAAATATTTATCTAAAGAACTACTTGGAACGTCATCAGTATAAACTGTTTGCTCAAAAGAGGTAAACGCATTGGTTCCTTGCGCTCCCATTGCAGTCATCATTTTGTCGTATTCATTTGCAATAGAAAATTTACTCGCCACGCCAGAAATAGAATCAATCGCTTTGTATATCTTTTTTCGTTTAGCCTCGTCCTTAGTCTGGTTGTATTGCTCGTACAAATCTCCAATTTTGTCTAGTTCGATTTTTTCTTTGGCCCAATCTTGTGTTCCATATTTGTCTGTACCCTTAAAAAGCATATGCTCCAAATAGTGTGCTAAACCAGTATGTGTTGAAGGATCTGTTTTACTACCCGCCTTTACAGCAACATAAGCTTGTATTCTTGGATCTTTGTTAGTTGGGCTTAAAATAACTGTTAAACCGTTTTTTAATGTATAAAAACGGGCCTTTGCGGGATCGTTTGATACGTACTTGTATTCATAACCATTGCTGGTTTGCTTTTTCCATTCAAATGGAGTTTGTGCTTGTGAAATCAAGCTGACAAACAGCGTGAGCAGAATTAAAATTGACTTTTTCATTGGTTTGTAATTTGTTAATAAAGTTGTTTTAGTTGTTATTGTAGATTTTTAGTTCCGGTTGAATCGCATTGATAATTGCTTTTGTAAATCTGCCCAAAGCACCATCGCTTAGGTTCAGATATAAATCGCGTTCTATACATTCGACTTCCATTAAATGCAATTGATCGTCGATAATAATGCCATCAACTCTTGCGTATAGTAATTCTTCTGGAAAAAGGTCAATGATCTTTTGTGCTTGCGCAATCAAATCGCTCATGGGATTACATAAAGTATATTTACCCCCAAATTGAATCTGGATTCGAAAGTCTCCCTGTAGAGGTTTTTTGTTGACAGAATGCGAAAATATTTTATTAAAAAATATAAAAGAGGTTTCTCCCAAGGTCTCAATCTCGGGCATGAACTCCTGTAAAAGTAATTCTTTTTCAGTAGCGATGGTTTTGTATTGGCTACTAATGGTATCTGCATTTGTGACGTCAAAAGCTTCCGTTTGGTAGGATCCTGCTGAGAAAGCAGGTTTTATGACTGCTTTTTTCCAGTTCGAAGGAAGTATTGCTTTTAGATC
>CAXBGV010000263.1:0-4193 GCA_963975235.1 uncultured Flavobacterium sp.
AAAACATTCAATCGAAGATTCATAAAGACAATAATAAACCATGAATATTTTTTTGTTACCGTTACACTGAGCGAAGACGAAGTGTTGATCAAGCAAAAAAGTAAAATGATAAATTAGAGAATATTCGTCCTTGTAAATAACAACTTCAAATCAATCTCAAAATATGTTCCCTTTTTAGTGAGATTGCTTCGTCCCTCGCAATGACCCTGTACTCCTCTAACTATTTTATCTCCACGATCACGATAAGCATTTCAACATTGGCCAGCGGGATTACCCCCGAGTCGAGGAGGAACAACGAACGGCTGCAGTCGCGATAGTGAAAACCAATACGAAGTGAGCTTCATCAAACATCGCTTAAAATAAAAGTTGACTAAGATAAAAATCCAAAATCATTATCATTTATTACACACTGCCTTGCACATGCAAACAACAGAAAACTGAAAACAGCTAACCGAAAACAGACAACTTATAACACATAACTGAAAACAAAAAAGTCCACAGAGAGTACTCCCTATGAACTTTTAATAAACTATTAATAAAAAAACTTATTTCACATCCAACAACTCAAAAGTTGAATTCATACTTTTGAATTCCGGTACTATCTTCTTCATTTTCATTACGATTTCATCATTCCCTAAATAATTAGCATTATCGATTAACTCTTCGATATCATTATGCAAGTTTTCATATTCGTCTTGAATTTCTTCTGCAATCATTATTTTTTCATGATACGTAGGAATTGTTTTTGACGTGTCATTAAGTAGTTCTTCATATAACTTCTCACCAGGTCTCAAACCCACGATTTGTATTTTAATATCTTTATCAGGCACGTATCCCGCCAACTTAATCATCTTTCTTGCCAAATCTATAATCTTCACTGGCTTACCCATATCAAAAATATAAATTTCTCCTCCTTTACCCATTGCTCCAGCTTCTAGAACCAACTGGCAAGCTTCAGGAATAGTCATGAAGTAACGAATAATATCTGGGTGCGTTATTGTAATTGGACCTCCTTCAGCGATTTGCTTTGTAAACAATGGCACCACAGATCCATTAGAACCCAATACATTACCAAAACGAGTAGTAATAAATTTAGTGGCATTTTTCTCTCCTACATTCTGAATTTTTAATTGTAAAGATTGTACATATTTCTCTGATATGCGTTTGCTTGCTCCCATAACATTACTTGGGTTCACCGCTTTATCCGTAGAAATCATTACGAATTTCTTAACCTTATACAAACAAGCTAAATCAGCAAGATTTTTAGTTCCGCCAATATTGGTAAGGATCGCTTGAGAAGGATTTTCTTCCATTAAAGGCACATGCTTGTAAGCGGCCGCATGGAAAACCACTTGGGGATTATATAATCTAAAAACCTTATCCATTGCTTCTCTATTTCTAATATCTGCGACTACAGTTCTAATTTTTGAATTTGTAGGGAGCACTTCAGTCTCCAAGTTCAAATGATGCAATGGAGTTTCAGCTTGGTCCAAGATAATAACCTTTTTAGGATTATAAATTAGCACCTGCCGTACAATTTCACTACCAATAGAACCTGCTGCACCAGTAATTAAAATAGTATTATCTTTTATTTGTTTCGAAATAGATTTATTATCCAAAACAATTGGCTTTCTTTCCAGAAGATCTTCAATTTGTATCGTTTTTACTTTTTGGGATATCTCTTTTTGATTTTCCCAATCAGCAATTAGTGGAACTATGTACACCTTATAATTAAATTCTAAACATTGGTCCACAATGACTAATCGTTCTTCTTTTGACAAACTTTTATCAGCAATAATAACTCCTTCTGCTCCAACAGAGCGCATTAAAGTGGGTAGTTTTTTCTTTAAAATAAGAATAGGTAAATCCAACATTCGCTTGGATGAATTTTGATTATTCCTATCTACAAACCCTACAATTTTAAAACGAAGAGGCGATTCCAACTTTAAAGCTTTGGCAACTGATATTGCATTGGCATCTGTACCGTAAATTATTGTTCTCGATAATTTTACATCACTTTTTTCTGAAAGATAATGCTCGAACGTTTGCTTTACAATAACACGGTATAAAAACAATCCACAAAACGAAAGTACCATATTAATAAAAAGCGCCGTGTTTAAAAATGCTTTGTGCCCGTAAACTAATTCAAAAGCAAAATTCAGTAGTAACAAGATTACTAAAACTGCCACTTGTGAAAATAACAACTTAACGGCATCAATATAAGAGGAATGCCGAATAATACCGGAATAAGTCCTAAACAACCAAAAGAAAAAGATATTAATCCCAAACAGAGAACTAATATATAATACACTATTTGGCGTTACAATATAATCCAGCCCAGTACCTCTAAACAATAGGTACGTAAAAAAAAATGCAATTATCAAAACTGCGAAATCCATCATAACTATTATCCATCTAGGTAAATAACTAAGATTATGGATGTTAAATTTTAGATTATCCCTGGAAAAAAGATTTCTTATAAAAGAAGTTTCACCAGAAGTTGTATTATTACTCAAAATATATCTTTTTAACTATTTTTAATGAAGACATCAAAATTACTACTAATTATTTTATTTATGCATTTTAATTTTAATCAAATAAAACCGCATATTTAATCTTTCCTACTAAATAGATTTAAAACAACCGTTTTAATCCTACTTCGATCTGCTTCCGTGAGATTGGAACCGGATGGTAAACAAAGTCCATTAGTGAAAAGTGTCTCAGCAATAGCGTTGCCGTAATAAGGATAGCCAGAAAAAATTGGTTGTAAATGCATCGGTTTCCATAATGGGCGTGATTCTATGTTTGCCTATTTAAGTGGATATTTAAAACATTATTCTGTTTGTATACTTATAAAATATCACGGTATAAATAATGCTATCTAGACTTGATCAAGCCCAAAATATACTCCCCATAACCAGATTTCTTTAATGGCTCGGCTAATTCTCTTAATTGCTGTTCTGTTTTAAAACCTTGTCTCCAAGCAATTTCTTCTATACAACCTACTTTTAATCCTTGACGTTCTTCCAGAACTTGTACAAATTGTCCCGCTTGCATCAGGCTATTAAAAGTCCCTGTATCTAACCAAGCGGTACCTCTACTTAATATACCTACTTTTAACTTCCCTTGTTTTAAATATACTTTGTTCACATCCGTGATTTCATACTCCCCACGAGGACTTGGTTTGATGTTTTTAGCAATTTCAACTACTGAATTGTCATAAAAATACAGCCCCGGTACCGCATAATTCGATTTAGGCTCTAAAGGTTTCTCTTCAATCGAAAGCGCTTTTAGGTCTTTATCAAATTCCACTACTCCATAACGCTCTGGGTCAGAAACATGGTAAGCAAATACAACTCCACCTTGCGGTTTTGTATTAGATCGAAGCAATTCTTGCATATTAGAACCAAAGAAAATATTATCTCCTAAAACTAGGGCAACATCATCACTTCCAATAAATTCTTCACCTATTACAAAAGCTTGTGCCAAACCATTTGGAATCGCTTGCTCAGCATAACTGAATTTACAGCCAATAGTAGAACCATCTCCCAATAACTTTTTAAAATTAGGTAGATCGTGCGGTGTTGATATAATTAAAATCTCATTGATACCTGCCATCATCAAAGTAGATAACGGATAATAAATCATAGGCTTATCATAAACCGGCATCATTTGTTTACTCATTGCTAATGTAAGCGGATGCAAACGTGTTCCTGAACCTCCTGCTAATATAATTCCTTTCATAGTAGTTGTAATTTGACTAATTAATTCGAATTTTTCAAATTAATAATTCTTTTATAAGTTAATGACGGCGTGCCGAAATTAATCAACATACCCAATTCCATATTTGTACATTTTAAATAATTGGTCAACTGGGTATAAAATGTGACCGGTATTTTTGACACCGCTTTTATTTCTACAATAATTGCATCATAGCAAACAATACAAAATAAGCTTTTAGGCTCGTTTTAATCAATCGCTTTTTTATTTTTTCAAAGGATCTCTTTACCTCATACTTCTCGATACAATTTTATAAAAACGCTCTCGCTATTTTATAAAATCACTCGAAGTGACGGAAACCGAAAACTCAAATCTCATCACTCCTAACCCCGCCCTTACATTAAAAACGTCAAAAAATATTTGAAATTAAAAGGAGGACTGCCAGTGGCAGTCAGGTAGCAGCAGTCCGCGAG
>CAXBGV010000264.1:0-4164 GCA_963975235.1 uncultured Flavobacterium sp.
GCGAGTTGCAACCCTGCCACAGTATTCGTGTGAAAAGGTCCTACTTTAAGGTACGGCAAATCTTTGATGGCAATCGGCCAAGCATCATTACCAAAAACTAGAATATCTAGGGTATCTTTAGGGTAACGCGTCGTGATAAGCTCAGCGAGAGCCATGGCTACTTTTTTAGCAGGCGTGATGCGGTCTTCGCCATACAAAATCATACTGTGGCTTATATCCATCATCAAAACCGTACTCATTTGCGCTTTGTATTGCGTATCTTCTACGACCAAATCATTTTCGGTCAACATAAAATCCGAAACTCCATTATTAATTTGCGCATTACGCAAACTCTCCGTCAAGGAAATGCGTTCTAAACCGTCACCAAAATGAAATTCTCTAAATTCTCCCGTATGCTCATCACCATTACCGGCATGCTTGGTTTTGTGACTACCATTTCCGGATCGTTTCAAGTTTCCAAAAATTTGGTCAAGAGCAGCTTGTCGTATCGCTCGTTCTGTTTTAGCAGTTATACCCAGACCTCCGCTTCCGTCCTCTCTAACCTCGTCTTTTATGTATCCTTTTTTCTTTAAATCTTCGATAAAATCTTCGATGCTGTAACTATCATCGGTCAACTTGTATTCTTTATCTAGTTCACGCAACCAATCAATTGCTTCATCAAAATCACCTGAAGTATGGGTGATTAGCTCTTTGAATATTCCAAAAAGCCGATCAAAGGGAGACTGAAACGGTGCCTCGTATTGCTTGAAATAGAATCCTTTTTTAATATCATTTTTCATAATGTTAAAATTAAACCTTTTTGATTCGGTTCTCAAAAAACGATTATTAATTTTTAGTTAAAACAAGTTCAGAATGTATAATTTTTTTTTTGGGCGTGCCCTCGTTTTACACAATTTCGTTCAAGTAAGCACATTTGTGCACAACGAGGTCGTGCTGTACGCTCCCAATCCGTGCTAAAAAACACGGGATTTCCGCTGCCATCACTCACGCGAGCAATCGTTTCTATTTAAAAAACAGTAATGCTATGATAAAAATTAAAAAAAAGAACCATCAACATAATACCACAAACCATCCTCTAATACAAAAGTAGAAAGCTCGTGGTGTATTTGTGGCACCCTATTTTGGTCCATAAAATAGGCTTTGAAGTTTACGGTGGTGGAGGTTGCAACTAGTATTTCTAATTTTTGCCAAGTATTAGTTGTTGCCCACTGCATGATATCATTTTTGGATAAGTAAAGTCTTTCGCTAATATGCGTCGTACGAATTAAGTAATCTATTGCATGCGTGGCATAAGCGCTGTAGCGTGATCGCATTAGCGTTTCGGCAGTAGGTGCGTGATTGGCGCCGCTAATATAGGGCGCACAACAAACCTCAAAGGACTGGGTAGACCCGCAAAAACAATTCCTCTTCATATTATTGTTGTTGACCGTTTAGGCCAATTATTTTTTGATGCAATTGATTTAACAAAACTTGGTATTTGCTTAATTCTATTAGGTCATCATCGTCATCAGAATGATCCAAAATATCATCTAACTGTTCGCTAACTTCGGCTAATTTTGCATGAGCATCGGTAGCGTTTTTAGCTACGATTAGGTCAATTATTTCTTGGACATTGTTTTTAAGTGCCAGATTGTTATCGTCTTTCATTTTGGGGTGTTTTATTACTCTTGGGTGTTTTTACTTTCATTAAATTGCTTCACGATCTCTTTCAATTTTTCTTTTCGTGTCCGCTCTGCTTGCTTGGCCTTGTCCTGAGCTTTATGCAATTTATCATTGTGAATTTTGATATTTCTGTCGTTATTTCTTCCCATGAAACGTATTATTTTATTGATCTTCATTCAAACAGAATGACGATTAGTTATTTTTACAAAAAACAAAGTTCGGTATTTATTATTTAAAAGCATCATTAGTGCTATTGCATTAAATCAACAATACGATTATTAAATAGGTTATAACAAGAAAAATGAATCAAAAACTTGTTAAATCTTAATTAAAAGATTAAATTCGTTAGCAAAAAGTAGTTTTTTATGAAAAGTTAATAAATACTAATTTCTTAATTATGACCTTGTATAAAATACTAACTAACGGATATTTACTACTTGAAGGCACAAATTAAATGAAGGTCAATGAGAACTCAAACGTATTGGAAAAAATTTAGTAATTGCTTGTCAGTCAAACCTAAAACCACAGGATTGATTGTTTTTGTATTGCTAAACATTTTGACTTTATACATTGTTTTACAGCGATATGAAATCGCTAAAGAAACCAAACGCAATGCAATGACCACTGATCTCAATGCATTGCAAGAAAACATTGAGCAAACGCTAAAAAACTGTTACACTACGACACTTTCATTGGCATTAACTATTGATGATAACGGAATACCTCGTGATTTTGAAACTATTGGAGCACAGTTATTAGCTTCAAACAATGATATAGTCGCTGTTCAATTAGTCCCTGACGGCGTTATAAAATACACCTATCCTCTTAAAGGAAATGAGAAAGCAATAGGCCTAGATATTTTAAAATCAAAGTCATTAAAGGTCGAGGCGCTCGCCTCTATCTTGAAAAGAAAAATGTATTTTGCAGGACCTATTGATCTCGTACAAGGCGGGCAAGGAATTGTTGGTAGACTACCCGTGTACAACAATAATGAGTTTTGGGGTTTCTCAGCAGTGATTTTAAAGCTCGATCAGTTACTAGAGAATTCTATTATCCAGTCTCTTAATAGTAGCGACTACCGTTTTCAGTTTTCGAAAAAAGATCCTATCAGCAAAGAAGAAGTTTTTTTCTTAAAAGAACCCATACAGCTAACTAATGACAACTATATATCCGCTACTATCCCGGACGGAAATTGGAAATTATACCTAATAGACAAGCATCCTAATGATGTTTATTCTCCCTTAATTATTTTATGGCTCCTAGGACTTATGTTTTCTTTAGGAGTTGCGTATATAACTTATTTAGTAGCAAAAAAACCAGCTGAATTAGAAATTTTAATCAAAAAACAAGCAACTAAACTGTTTAAAACTGAATTACAATTTAAAACCATTTTTGAACAAGCAGGAATAGGTATAGCTGTGGTCGAAATAGAAACAGGTCGCTTCCTCGAAATTAACAACCACTTTTGTGCTATGTTAGGCTACACTGAAAACGAGCTCAAAAAAATGACTTTTAAACAAGTAACCTTTGATGATGACTTACCAAATGACCTAAAACAGCTTAAAAAAGTAAATACAGGTATTATAAATAGCTATAACTTAGAGAAAAGATATTTAACTAAAAAAGGAGAAATCGTATGGGTAACTTTAACCGTTTCGACTTTATGGAATGAGGAAAAAAAACAAATTAATAATATTGCCTTTGTGCAAAATATAACCGATCGAAAGTACAATGAAGCTCTAATTAGTAGTTCTCAAAAAAGAATTGAAGACTTAATAAATACCATCGACGGAATAGTCTGGGAAACAGATGCAGATGTAAACTTTACCTTTATAAGTAAAAAAGTAGAATCCATTTTAGGGTACACTAGCGAAGAGTGGCTGTCCTCCATGGACTTTTGGACTAAACACATTCACCCAGACGATAAAGAATTTGTTTTAAATTACTGCTCAGTTCAAACGGCAGCAAACTTGGATCACGATTTCGAATACCGAATGATTGCAAAGAGCGGAGATATTATTTGGCTTCGTGACATTGTCAATCTTGGAAGGGATGCTGATGGTAAGCTTCAAAATATGAGAGGTATTATGATTGACATCACAAAAACCAAAGAGATTGAGAATGAACTAAACAAATCGCTTACTTTAGTTACGGAGCAAAATAAGAGATTGCTTAATTTCTCCTATATCGTTTCCCATAATTTACGTTCTCATACTAGTAATATTACTTCGCTTATCAATTTAATTGAGATGTCTGAATCTGCTCAAGAAAAAGAAGATATGCTTCAATTGCTAAAAACAGTATCTCATTCTTTAAATGAAACAATGCTCAATTTAAATGAAGTAGTCAATATTCAAACTAATATAGGTCTTGTTCGTGAAAATTTAAATTTGAAAGAGGTTGTCACAAATACTTTAAAAGTTCTATCACAACAAATTGAATCAAAAGATATTTCAATACAAGTCGATATTCCTGAAAATGCTATAATTAATTACAATCCCT
>CAXBGV010000265.1:0-4158 GCA_963975235.1 uncultured Flavobacterium sp.
TGATAACCAAATACGATAGCATCTACAGCGACTTTAATTTTTTGATATTCACTCATTTTTTAATGCGTATGATTTACACAAATATATAGATAGTTTTAAACAACTCCTGTTTTGTGCTGCAAACTTTAGTTAAACAATCACTGTTTCTTACTAACTTAAAACTCCCTTTAAAACAGATTCAATTTCTTGAAAAGCGGTATTGAAATTATCGTTTTTACCAGATAATAGAAAGACTTCAGTACTAGGCATTTGATTGCTATTCCATAATAGCTGTATTCTTTTCTCTGCAATAAATTGCTTTGCATTGATGTCCCAAACTACTGCAATACCAGTACCTCTTTCAAGAACACCTAACATTTCATATTCAGATGGGATAATAAAATTAGGGATCATTGATGGCCTTTTTTTATTAAACACATACAACCAGAATAATTTTACGTGCGGGATCCCGCTATCGTGACTGAACCACTGTTGTTCATTCAGCCAGTGTTCGATGGAGTTAAAATCTTTTGACTTGATCTTTGTTTTCAAATCGGTTGCTTCAATTGTATTAGAACCTACTATGATTTGTTTTATTTCACCAATCTTTTTCTGGATCGTATCAAAGGTGTCATACTTCTTTGTTACTATGGCAAAATCCAATTTTTTAGAATTTACTAATTCAAATAGTACTTCGTTTTCATCAAAGCTAAAATCAACAAAATCAAATTCAGATATCAAGACACTAGCAATACTACTGAATAAATGTTGCGAAATACCTACGGTAATCAATCTGTTGGCATTAAAAGCTTTGGCGCGAAAACCGTTTTCGACATTTTCTAGACGATCCAGCGCTTCTATAATCAAGTTATTCAGTAACTTAGCATACTCTGTTGGCTCAACACCTTTTGATTTTCGGTTGAATAAAGTATAACCCACATGTGCCTCCAACATCCCAATTTGTTGACTAACTGCTGGCTGACTAATAAACAACTCTTTGGCTGCCAATGAAAAGTTACCGTTTTTATAGACTGATTTGAACGTTCTGTACCATTCTAGATTAACCATGATATAAATATATTTATCACAAACATAATTTAAATTATTTTTACTGATAGCATAATAGCCGTAAATTTGTAGAAACAAAATAACAAAATGAAAAAAGTCGCATTATTTGCAATACTAGTATTAACAGTAGGTTGTTTTACAGCAACTGCACAAAAAACAAAAAAAACTAAGATGAAAAAAGTATTATTCGTTCTAACTAGTCATTCAGATTTAGGGAACACAGGAGAAAAAACAGGATTTTGGGTTGAAGAATTTGCAGCACCTTATTATGAGTTAGCAGATAAAGGAGTTGTAATTGATATTGCAACACCCCTAGGAGGACAACCTCCAATTGATCCAAAAAGTGCTGATGCATCATTTGCAACAGAAGACACGAAACGTTTTGATAAAGACTCAGCATTACAAGCTAAATTGAGTAAAACTCATAAATTAGCTGATGTAAAAGAATCAGATTATGACGCCGTATTTTATCCAGGAGGTCACGGACCACTATGGGATTTAGCATCAAGCGAAGATTCTAGTAAATTAATTACTTCTTTTTACACCAATAACAAGCCAGTAGCTTTCGTATGTCACTCACCAGCAGTGTTGAAAAACGTAAAAGTAAACGGAGAATTTTTAGTTAAAGGAAAAAAAGTAACTGGATTTTCAAATACCGAAGAAGCTGCAGTGGGATTAACTGATGTAGTTCCGTTCTTATTAGAAGATGCTTTACAAGCTAATGGCGCAACTTATTCTAAAGGTGCAGACTGGAATCCTTACGCAGTAGAAGATGGTTTATTGATTACTGGTCAAAATCCAGCTTCATCAAAATTAGTTGCAGAAAAATTGTTAGAACAATTGAATGCTAAAAAATAATAAATAATAATACTGAGAAGGCTTTATCAGACTCCAATTTTGTACTAGAATTGTAGCGATAAAGCCTTTTTAAATTTAAAAAAAGTAATTATGTTAAACTTTGAATTATATAACCCTACCAATTTAGTTTTTGGTAAAGGTCAAATGGAAAAATTAGGTAGTCTTGTACCTGCTGGAGCTAAAATATTATTAGCTTACGGTGGTGGAAGTATCTTTAAAAACGGAATCCACGAACAAGTAATCAACAACCTAAAAGGACACGAAATTGTAGAATTTGCAGGTATTGAAGCGAATCCGCATTTTGAAACTTTGATGAAAGCAGTGGCTATCGTTAAGGAACAAAAAATTGATTTTATTCTTGCTGTAGGTGGTGGATCAGTAATTGATGGGGTGAAATTCATCTCAGGAGCGGTGAACTACAAAGGAGATCCTATTGAGATTTTGCAAAAACGTATTTTGATTAAAGAAAATGCCATTCCTTTTGGAACTGTATTGACTTTACCTGCTACAGGAAGCGAAATGAACTCTGGAGCAGTGGTTACAATCCAAGCTACTAAAGAGAAATTAGCTTTTGGTGGTTCGGCTTTGTTTCCAAAATTCTCTATCTGCGATCCAAGTGTAATTCAATCTTTACCAAAAAGACAATTGCAAAATGGTGTTGTAGATGCTTACACACATGTTATGGAACAATACCTAACGTATCCTCACGAAGGACATTTACAAGATCGTATTGCCGAAGGAATTTTGCATACTTTGATCGAAGTAGGCCCTAAAGTGGTGAAAGATCCTGCTAATTATGAATTAGCGTCAAACTTTATGTGGTCTTGTACTATGGCGCTAAATGGATTAATTCAAAAAGGAGTTCCTAGCGATTGGGCAACACACATGATAGGTCATGAAGTAACAGCAATGTACGGAATTGATCATGCAAGAACGCTTGCAGTTATTGCTCCAAGTCTATACACTGTAATGTTCGAAACTAAAAAGGGGAAATTAGCACAATACGGAAAACGCATCTTCAACTTAGAAGGAACGGATGACGAAATTGCAAAAGAAGCGATAAATAAAACGGTTGAATTTTTCCACATTATGGGAATGGATACCAAATTATCGGATTACACGAAAGAATACAGTAATACAGCAGATTTTATAGTAAGCCGCTTTGATGAAAGAGGTTGGAAAGGTTTGGGAGAAAAACAAAATATCACACCAGACAAAGTGAAAGCTATTGTGGAAATGAGTTACTAAGCAGATTATATTTCACAAATCACAAAACAAAAAGGCGTTCTTGAATTTATTTCTTGGACGCCTTTTTTAATAATAAAAAAACAAAATTAACTAATTCAACTTTCATTAATTTCATAAAATGATAATTTATAGTAAGTTATAACGTTAAAAAAATATTTATATTGCGTATTCTTCAAAAAAAAATGCAATTGCTCTGATCGATTCCTTATTAGCAAGCAAAGCAGTAGGTTCATCAATATTTCTTTTTGTTGCTTAATTAATGCATTTTTAAGTACTTTTGAATAAACTTAATATAAAAATGACTGAAAATATAAAATTCGCAGTGATTGGCGGCGGAAGTTGGGCAACAGCCATTACTAAAATGTTGTGCGTAAATCTTTCTGAAGTTTCTTGGTACATGCGTAACGAGTCTGCTATTGAGCATATTAAAACACACAAACATAATCCTAATTATCTTAGTTCAGTAGAATTTGATACGAAAAAGTTACTATTAACTTCAGACATAAATGAGGCAGTAGCTTATGCCGATTATATTATTTTTGCTATTCCATCTGCTTTTTTAAACGATGAGCTATCAAAACTAACTGTTTCCTTACAAGATAAAATTGTTTTCTCGGCTATCAAAGGAATCGTACCTGAGACAAGCTTAATTGTTGGTGAACATTTTCATTTTCAATATGATATTCCTTATTATAATATAGGAGTTATTACAGGTCCTTGTCATGCAGAGGAAGTAGCTCTTGAGCGTTTGTCCTACTTAACAATTGCTTGTGGTGATGCCAATAAAGCGAAAGTCGTAGCAAAAAATTTATCAGGTAATTACATAAAAACTAAAATTACTGATGACATTATAGGTACAGAATATGCCGCAATGCTAAAAAATATTTACGCCATTGCAGCAGGTATTGCTCATGGATTAGGATATGGCGACAACTTTCAATCGGTTTTGATGAGTAATGGAATTCGTGAAATGAAAAAATTCATTCGGAAAGTTCATAAAATGAA
>CAXBGV010000266.1:0-4127 GCA_963975235.1 uncultured Flavobacterium sp.
TTTGCATGTAAAACCTTTCTGAATGAATTTGTCATTCTGACGAAGGAAGAATCTCCACAAATTGATCGACATAACAATTATAAAACCATAATTAAATCATTGAATTACAAGCTTACTATTACTGAGATTTCTCCTTTGTCGAAATGACAAATAATGCGCATAAAATAGTAAAATTTCAACAAGACTTATTGGTTCCGCTACAACCCTCTTGAAAGCAATAAACGTTCAAGCTAGCCCCGATTGTAGCGGCATCCTTTTATGTTTTTCTTTAAAACATAAAAGATATAGCGGAAAGCGGGAGAGATCATGAAATATGCCTATATGTTGTGCTCCTTAAAAAATAAATAATCCTACTTTTGTATTTTAAAATTTCGAATTGAAAAACACACAATACAAAAATACAAGCATCGCCTACACCGATAGCGGCAAAGGGACGGCAATAGTTTTGTTGCACGGTTTTTTAGAAAACCAAAAAATGTGGGACAATTACATTGCAACTTTTGCTAAAAAAAACCGAGTGATCACTATTGATTTACTGGGTCATGGCGAAACCGAATGCTTGGGTTATGTGCATAGTATGGAGGACAATGCCCAGGCGGTTCAAGCCGTTTTAGCCGAGTTACGCATTCGGAAAGCTATTTTGGTTGGGCATTCCATGGGTGGTTATGTAGCACTAGCTTTTGCGGAGCAGTACCCCGATGCGGTCAAAGGTTTGGTTTTATTGAACTCCACGGCAAAGGAAGACAGCCCCGAACGAAAAACAAACAGAGATCGCGCTATCAAAGCAGTAAAACAAAGTTATAAGGCTTTTGTGAGTATGGCGATAGCCAATTTATTTAGCGAAAACAACCGTGAACATCTTGTTGAAGAAATTGAATTGGTAAAAAAAGAGGCTTTAAAAACGCCGCTTCAAGCAATTGTAGCTTCGCTTGAAGGCATGAAAATACGCAAAGACCGAGAAGTTTTACTTCACCTTACACCCTATCCCAAAATGTTGATTCTTGGTGAGAAAGACCCTGTTTTACCTTACAAAGAAAACAAAACTCAAACGGAGAATTCTGCCGTAGCTTTAGTTACTTTTCCTGATGGACATATGTCACATATTGAAAATCAAGAAGATCTGACTGCTGTTTTATTGGCGTTTTTTAAGAAAATCTAGAACGATATTAAACAAAAAAAATCATGATTCATTTAATAATAGGAAATACAGGTTCTGGTAAAACGACTTATTCTAATAAATTAAAAGCTGAACTAAACGGTGTACTCTTTTCAATTGATAAATGGAATAACGTCTTGTTTTTGGCTGATAAAAAACCAACGGACGGATTAGAATGGTTTCTTGAAAGGATCGACAGAGCCGAAACCATGATATTGGATGTAGTAATACAATTAGAAAATTCAGGGACAGATTCTATTTTAGACCTTGGCCTTTCTAAACTAGAACATCGCGAAAAATTCAGAAAATTTACTGTAGCAAATGGATATCAAATAAAATCTCATTTCTTAGATATCTCCAAAGAAACGAGGTGGAAACGAGTGATGCAAAGAAATAAAGAACAAGGAGATACATTTGAATTTGAAGTGTCCAAAGAAAACTTTGATTTCATGGAAACGTGGTTTGAAAAACCAACCCAAACAGAAATGATTGGTGGCTTAACAATAAACCAATAAATATAATTTTAGAATGCTCCTTCTCTCAAATAACCCTTTTCAATCAATTCCTTTTTATGGATTAAATAGTGTGCTTTCCCTTCTTTCATCAATATTAATTTAGTAGCAATCGCAATTACATTTTCATAATTATGATCTGTAATAATGATTCCTTTTTGTTTTGCATGTTGTTGCAATAAAATATTGACTTTTTCAACCGCTATTGGAGAAAGTCCGTTGTACGGTTCGTCTAAAAGAACAAATTTAGAAGCGTTACACAAAACCAATTTGATTTCCAGATAACGCAATTCTCCTCCTGATAAATGACTGATTTTTTTAGTTCGTATAGCTCGGATTGCTTCATCTTCATAAAACGCATCAATTTTATTTTTGTTTAATGATAGCGAAATAGCTTTAGCAACCGTTAACTGATTTGGTATAAAATTATCCTGAGACAAATAACTTATTTCTTGAAACAAATCAGTGGTTTTACTTTTTACGACGCCATCAATTCGCACAAATTTGAAGTCGGCTTTTTCAATACCAAAAATAATTTTCAACAAGGTCGATTTTCCAGAGCCATTACGACCTAGCAAACCTATAATATCGGTCGTTTCACATTTTAAATAGACATCCGAAAGAATAGACTTTGTATCAAAACTCTTCTGAACACTATCAACTTCGAGCAGATGTTTTCTCAAAATAATTTTAGAATAAAATTAAAAGCAAGGCTAATAAAAACAACTGTTACAAAACTGAAACACCAAGTGTACAACCACAACTCAATTTTAGATATGTTGTTATTATAATAAAATAAGTATTCATTTTTAGCATTCATTTCTTTTGTCAATAAGCTTACAGCAAAACCTACTGTCAAGAACGTGTACTTAAAGGCAAAAAATCCTAGAAAGAGTACGGGTAAAACACAAAAAGCTAAATTAATAACTAAGGTGCTTTTGAAAAACTCAAATATGTTAGCCGTTTTTTTGATACTTATTCTTTTAGGTAAAGAAAATAAATCCTTACGATTACAATGCTAAAACAATGTTAATTAAAAAATCATCATATGATTTCCCGTTGTAACATTTCACGTCTCACTTCTCACCATTAAAAACTCACTAAATCACTTTTTCCTCAAAAGGAACAGTTGCATCTAAAATTTCTTTTAAAAGCAATACAATTTGCTCCAGATAATTTGCCATTACTGTTTCATTAATCACATATTCACTGTCTTTTACTTCTTTAAAATTAAAAGGTAAAAAACCTGATTTTAAATTTTTGAACGAAATAATCCCAGCTTCAATGGGTTTTGAGTCGGCTAATTTTTCATACATAAAAGCGTAGGCTAAAACCTGAATGATTTTGTCGTTTTTAATATCTTCGGTCAGTCCTTTCCAGGTTTTCAAGGTAACACTAGCTTTCTCGACTTTACCCGTTTTATAATCGATAATTCGGATCGTTCCATTGCGCTCTTCGATTCTATCGACATTTCCTTTTATCAACACTGGAAATGGTAAACTCGGATGCGTTAAACTGCGTTCAAATGTTTGCTCTAAGGCGATAATCTTTATCGCATCACCGGCTTTAATACTTTCTAATTCCACTTTCAAGAAATTAGAAACATTTCGTTTTGCCACTTCAAAAGCGAGTAGGTTTCGTCCTTTTTTAATTTCTCCTTCTTTGTAAACGGCCTTGAATTGTTTGAGTACCTCATCATCGATTTGCTTAAAGCAGTTCTCTATAGCTGCCTCAGAGATAAATTTCCCAATAAAAGGTTCGTACAACACCTTTAAGGTTTCGTGAATAATGGTTCCCAACGTATTCAAAGCGATATTTTCTTCGACTTCTTCGACTTCGCGAATGCGTAAAATCTTCTGAAAATAAAACTGAATCGGATTCCGAATATAACTCGTTAATGCAGATGGTGAAAAACCAACTGTCGCAATTTCTTTCAATCGAGCCATCACCGCATCTGACTTTTCAATCACCATTGGCGTATAAGCTGTTTCGGGCAAAACGGCATTGTATATTTCGTGAGTAAGATTGTGATTGCGTTGTTTTTCTACTTCCAACTGGGTGATATACCTGCTTTTCTCACCAGCATCTAGACCGTCACTTTCGGTGTTATAAAGCAAATAAATATTTTTAGCACGTTGCAACAAATGGTAGAAATGATAGGTATAAATCGCATCTTTTTCCTTAAAAGTAGGCAACCCTAATTCTCGCTTAACATCATAAGGAATAAAAGAATTTTGGGATTTACCTGCTGGAAACTTCCCTTCATTCATTGAAGTTACAATTACAGTATCAAAGTCCAAAACCCTGCTTTCTAAGACTCCCATAATTTGTAAACCATTTAATGGTTCTCCTTCAAACGAAACTTCAGCCAAGTCGATTACTTGTTTATAAATAGCATGTAAAGTGTCAATCTTATCAATATGTTCGTGCTTCGAATAATAATTAATCAGTTTATTAAT
>CAXBGV010000267.1:0-4126 GCA_963975235.1 uncultured Flavobacterium sp.
TAGATTTGGAAAAACAAGTGAACAAATTAAATAATTTTTTAGTGTTGAATAAAACTATAAAAGCAGTCCTTACCCTAGTTCTATTAGGAAGTTTTTCTCAAATGAAAGCCCAAGATAGAGTGCCATTTGATCAAGGAAAAAAATACATTCTAGCCGATGTTAATCTAACAACCAAAATCAGTTTTAATGATCAAACGGTAGTAACATTTGCAGGTCTTGAAAAAGGACAACAAATCACCATCCCAGGAGAAGAGATTAGTGCAGCCATCAAAAAACTAGGGAAACTAGGTCTTTTTGATGAAATCAGCTTTTATATCAACCACATCGAAAACGACAGTATTTATCTTGACCTAGATATTAAAGAATTACCAAAACTAAAAGAAGTAAAATTCGTTGGTGTAAAAAAGGGTAAAGTAGAAGGTCTAATCAAGGACAACAGCTTAACTAAAGGAAAGGTGGTAAATGAAAATTTAATTACTACTACTAAGAACTATATCGAAAACAAATATAAAAAAGATGGATACTACAATACTAAAGTAAACATCAATATAGTAAAGGATACCGCCGCTGTCAACCAAGTAAACATGTTGGTAAGTATTGACAAGGGTGATAAAATAAAAATTAGCAAAATCGACTTTGTAGGAAACGACAAAATATCAGATAAAGCATTGCGCAAAGCAATGAAAGACACAAAGCAAAAGAATCCGATTAGAATCTTGAAGGCTTCTAAATTCATTAAAGCTAAATACAAAACAGATTTAGAAAAAGTAATTGCTTCTTATAAAGAAAAAGGATATAGAGATGCCCGAATTGTATCTGATTCTGTCACTTACAACAAGGACAAAAACACATTAGCTATAAAAATAAATGTTGAAGAAGGTAACAAATACTACTTTGGAAACATAAAATTCCTTGGAAACACAGTATACCCAGACCAACTACTTAGCAGAATTCTTGGTGTGAAAAAGGGGGAAACATACAACGGCGTACTTTTAGAAAAAAGAATCGCAGATAAAACTAAACCTGACGGAGAAGACATTACCAATCTATACCAAAATAGTGGTTACTTATTCTCTAACATCAATGCTGTAGAGGTTAAAACAGTAAACGACACGATTGATTTTGAAATTAGAGTAATGGAAGGACCTCTAGCGTACTTTAACAAAATAACCGTTACAGGAAACGACAAAACAAATGACCGTGTTATTTACCGAGAATTGCGTACTAAACCAGGTGAAAAATACAGTAAAGACGAGTTAGTTAGAACCATTAGAGAGATTGGTCAATTAGGTTTCTTTGATCCTGAGGCAATAAATCCTGCGTTCAAGAACGTTGATGCAGGAGCAGGAACGGTAGACATTGAATACCAACTTGTTGAAAAAGGATCGAGCCAAATAGAACTACAAGGTGGTTACGGTGGTGGTGGTTTCATAGGTACCTTAGGACTATCCTTTAATAACTTCTCTGCTAGAAACTTATTAAACAAAAGCGCTTACAAACCGCTACCTATGGGTGATGGGCAAAAGGTATCATTGCGTTTACAAGGAAGTACTTATTTCCAAACGTATAGTGTATCTTTCTCTGAACCATGGTTTGGACAAAAGAAACCAGTACAATTTAGTAGCTCTATATCATACAGCAAGCAGTTCCTGAATGATTTCCAAACGCAACAAGTAGATAGAAGCAAAAGTTTTAATATCCTTACAGTATCTGTAGGATTAGCAAAAAGATTAACAGTACCAGATGATTATTTTGTTTTATCACAATCATTAAGCTACCAGTTTTATGATTTAAATAATTATAACACGGGACTATTTACATTTGGAAATGGATCTTCTAAAAACTTAGCGTACACAGTAGGTTTATCAAGAAGCAATAAAGGAGTTAACCCTATTTTCCCAACTTATGGTTCAGAATTTAGTATTTCAGCTAAACTAACACCTCCTTACTCTTTATTTAATGGTATTGATTACAAAACATTGGGAGACCAAGAGGAAAACAAACTAAAAAATACTGTTGACAGAGGTAACCAAGTCGATGCAAATGGTAACATAGTAAGCATAGGTGATTATATCGATGCTTCAGGAAACAAAGTATTTACTTTCTCTGATGCAGCTGCAGATCCAGCTAAAGTAGACCAGAAACGATTTAACTTTTTAGAATACTACAAAGTAAAATTTAAAGCAGACTGGTACACGAAAGTATATGGTAAATTTGTACTAAGAGCATTGACTGAATTTGGATTCTTAGGAGCTTACAATCAAGATAGAGGTTTAGTTCCCTTTGAAAGATTTTATTTAGGAGGTGATGGTATGGCAAACTTTTCGATGGATGGTAGAGAAACGATCCAGTTAAGAGGATATCCTAACAACTCGTTAACGCCTATAAATGCAAGGGGAGAACAAATTGGCGCTACAGTATACAATAAATTCTCGCTTGAATTACGTTATCCTATTACTTTAAAACAATCGGCATCAATATATGCTTTAGGGTTTTTAGAAGCAGGATCATCATATGCAGATTTCAAAAGCTACAATCCATTCGCACTAAGCCGTTCAGCGGGTGTTGGACTACGTGTGTTTATGCCTGCATTTGGACTACTGGGAATTGATTTCGGTCATGGATTTGATGCATTACCAGGTACTAGCACGCCAAACGGATGGGAAACCCACTTTATTATTGGACAACAATTCTAGTTTTGCCAACAGATTTTCAAATACTATAAAGCTATGAGAAAACAATTTTTATTTCTATTTTTGGCCGCGGTTACGGTAAACTTATCACATTCGCAAGCGAGAGCTACTCGAATAGGATACATAGATATGGAGTACATTTTACAAAATGTTCCCAACTATACCGAAGCTAGTATACAGCTAGAATCTAAAGCTCAAAAATGGAAACAAGACATAGAGGCAAAGAAAATAGAGATTAACAAAATCAAGGACGATCTAAAAGCAGAAAAAGCGCTACTAACGAAAGGCTTGATCGAAGAACGCGAGACTGAAATAAAGTTTCTTGAAAATGAGTTACTCGATTTTCAGCAAAAAAGATTTGGAGCAAATGGAGATTTGGTAATTCAAAAGTCATTACTAGTTAAACCGATACAAGACCAAGTTTTTACCATAGTGCAAGATCTAGCTGAATCTAGAAAATACGATTTTATCTTTGACAAATCATCAGATTTAACAATGCTTTTTGCCGCTACACAATTTGACATAAGCGACCAGGTTCTAAGAGTGTTAAATCGTACTGAAAAAAGAGAACAGCTAACCAAGAAACAACAAGCTGATTTAGATGCTAAGGAGAAAAAAGAAGATGCTATCGACAACAATCCACAATTAGCTGATAGACAAAAAGCGCTTGATGAAAAGAAAACAGCTCGAGATAAAATAATCGAAGAAAGAAAGTTAGAGCAAGAAGCTAAGAAAAAAGATTTCGAAGACAGAAGACAAAAAATCCTTGATGAAAGGGCAGCTAAAAAAAATGGCACGGTTTCTGCCACTGCTACTACAGGAAGCGCTAATGAAACTAGCAAAACGGTAAACACAGAAAAAGAAAGCGCGAAAATAAGTGCTGAAGAAGCACAAAAAAAACAAGCCGACCTGAAAGCGAAGATCGCAGAAGAGCGAAAAAAAGTGCTTGAAGACAGAAGGAAAGCAGTTGAAGACAGAAGGCTTCAAATTTTAAGACAAAGAGATTCAATACAAAAAGCAAAAGAAAATAAATTACCAATAAAACAATAAATTAATTACTTAATATTTTAAAAACGATGAAACAAATCAAAACTTTACTAATTGCTGCAATATTCATTTTTGGTGCTACGCAAACAATTAATGCTCAAGCAAAAACAGCTCACGTTGATGTAAGCGAAATCATGGCCAAAATGCCAGCGATGTTAGACGCTCAAAAACAACTAGAAAAATTAAGCGGAACTTACGATACTGACTATAAAAAAATGGTTGAGGAGTATCAAGCAAAATTAAAAAAGTACGAAGCAGAATCAGCGACTGTAACAGATGCTGTAAACGGAGATCGTTCTAAAGAGGTGCAAGATATGCAAAAAAGAATTGTTGACTTTAGAGACAATGCTCAAAAAGAATTACAACAAAAAGAATCTGATATCGTT
>CAXBGV010000268.1:0-4112 GCA_963975235.1 uncultured Flavobacterium sp.
CCTATTGGTATACTGGGTTAACCTCAGTAGGAAAAGAGGAGTCTGCCGTAGGATTTGTTTTGGTTGACACGAGAACAAAGAAAACTACTTTTTATAAGCAAGGTGGTGCAACTGAATATGCTGCGCAAAGCTCTGCTCAAGGAAAAGTACAAGAAAAAGGATATGAAGCTTCTTTGCCTATACCATACAACATAAACAATATCCCAACTTATGTGATGACATTAAAAGACAAAGGCGGATTGGTCAAAATGTTTGCCATGGTTGCTATATCTGATTATACCATTGTAGGAGTTGGTAATACGATGCGTGAAGCTTTGACCTCCTTTAAAAATGTGTACAATATGTCTGGTAATAAAATAAATCCGAACAGTGTTTCCAATAAAAAAATGTTGAGCACGATAGTTACTAGAATTCAAAATGATGTCAAAAATGGTAATAGTTTCTATTATTTTAAGGTAAAAGATTATCCTAATATTTTTGTGGGTTCTTCCCAAATATCAACCCAGTTGCCTGTTACTATGATTGGTGATTCAGTCAAAATATCATTTGATGTTGATACAGAGGAGGTAATTGATGTTTCTACTTTTGAAAACATCAATTTAAAAAAGAAATAATTTTAGTTGATTATTTGTAGTGGTAAAAGGCTGAATTCATTTTGTTGAATTCAGCCTTTTTAATGTTTGAACTTTTTATTCTCGAAGTAAATTACTAATTTTTTATGGTCTCCACAATTAGACCTGTTATTGATGCAGCGATCTAAATCCAAGGCTTGTGCTTTGATCGAAAAACAGCTGGATTATGGCGAACGCGATTTGCATAAGGAATATATTTTTCAGCCTTTCAAACCACGGTAACTTTCATTGCTGCTATTTTATTCAGGACTGTCTTTTTTTTCTAAAAATTATTGCATCGGTACTTCCATCAACAAGATTTCAGCCTCCGTATTTGTTCGAATCTCCAATAGAGGTATATTCCAAATACCAAAACCATCCCTTATTCCTAATTCTTGACCGTTGATGGTTAAGTTTCCTGAAAGAATAAAGGCATAAACGCCATTTCCTGCTTTTTTTATATTGTAAGTTATGGTACTGTCTTTATCGAATTTTCCTAAATGAAACCAAGCATCTTGATGAATCCAAACCCCATCGTCCTCTGGATTTGGAGAAAGAATTTGTTGTAACCTATTGATTCTATCTTCTGGACTTAACGAGATTTGCTGGTAACGAGGTGTTACGTTTTTTTTATTAGGAAAAAGCCAAATTTGTAATGATTTTGTCTTTATATCTGCATTAGGGTTAAACTCGCTATGCTGTATACCAGTCCCAGCACTCATCACTTGCACATCACCATTTTTAATCGTTGCTGCATTGCCTATACTGTCTTTATGAGCTAGATCTCCTTCAAGCGGAATCGTAATGATTTCCATGTTGTCATGGGGATGGGTCCCAAAGCCCATTCCTTCTCCAATAATGTCATCGTTTAAAACACGTAGTGCGCCAAACTGTACTCTCTCTGGATTGTACCAGCTTCCAAAACTGAAACTGAAGTTTGCTTGCAACCAACCATGATCTGCGTGTCCTCTTGTGTTTGCTTTATGTAAAACTGTATTTTCCATAGTTTTTAAATTTGATTATTGAACAAATTTACGAAAGGAAGTACTGAAGATTACTTAATGCAGATTAAGAAATCTTAGGGTAGAGCTGAAAAGTCCTTTTTATTTTAAGTAAGTAGGAACCATCTAAAGATAAAGTACTTGCTTTCCCTATTTGAAGTTCAATGTGATAATTACATAACTTTAAACTAGATGACTAGAACTTCATCTCTATGTATAAGAGTTACCTTCGTGCGATAAAATATTTTAAAATTTGTAAATATGCCGCACTTGTATAGAGTTGTACTCTTTATGTTCCTAGTTAGCACTTCTTCTCACTCTCAAATCGACTTCAATAAAGTAATAATTAGAAAAAACATGTCGCAGCAATGGGAACTAGACAGCATTGATAAACAAGGTACTTTTAGATTGGTCTCATACAGACCTATCTATTTTGCAGCTGCTCGTTGGTCTAATAAAAAAAATGAAGAGCCATTTGATCAAAGTGGCGAATTTGCAACTAGAGACAAAAATATTTTTAATAATATCGAGACAAAATTCCAAATCAGTTTTAAAACAAAAGTTCTGCAAGATATTTTTTTTGGAAAAGGTGATTTATGGGTAGGGTATACTCAAAAAGCGCATTGGCAGATTTATAATAAAAAACTGTCTCGAGCATTTAGAGAGCTGAATTACGAGCCTGAAATTATTTTAAATTTCCCAATGGATATTGATTTGTTTAAAGGCAAAATTCGAACTTTTGGCTTAGTTCTCAATCATCAATCTAACGGAAAAGACATTCCTACTTCAAGAAGTTGGAACAGAATTATATTAAATATTGGATACGAGTATAATAACTGGAATGTTAATTTTAGGCCTTGGTATCGATTACCGGATAGTGAAGACGAAAACCCTCAAATAAATAAATTTATTGGTGATGCCGAGCTGGAGGTGGGAACGCATTTTGGCAAACATGAATTTTACACGATAATTAATCACTCGTTTAGCACTTTCGATAAAGGAAATATTCAGCTTAATTATGTTTTCCCAATACACGGACATCTAAGAGGACATGCTCAAGTTTTTAGTGGTTATGGTGAAACACTAATTGATTACAACGTAAATCAAACTACCATTGGTCTTGGGGTTTCTTTCGCAAATTGGTAAAATAAAGGAAACTTTTAGTTTATCTATTCTAGTATCGAAAGGACGATTTTTAATTTTTGCTCGAATTTTTACGCAGTTCTGGATTGTAAATTTTTCGGTATGAAATCGAGGCTCGTTTGTTTTATTTTTTTGTTTCCTGTAGTAATTTAAAATCTGTCGCTATAAAACGATCGTTAACAATTGATCCGCTAACTTCGGCTTTTCTTATAGCGGCGCAAAAACCGTCAGCTGCATGAGCATTACCGTGAGAATCAATTGATGTTCCGTCTACGAAATAGGTTTTTCCATCCATTCGAACTGCTAAATCGCATGATTTGCCTGCCATCTTAAATTGGCATTGTCCACAAGAAGCTTCTACTACTTGTTTTTTTAATACTACTTTTTTGTTCTGAGCGCTTAACATTACTGTGAATAGCGAAAATAAAAGGATTATTGTTTTTTTCATAGTTTAAGAATTTACCTTAACGAAGGTAGCTATTTTTTTCGCTTTTGCTACCAATTCATCAATTGGCGCTTCTAAGGAGTCGTGCGCTAATGCTACACCCATTCTGCGGTAAGGTCTTGAACTTGGTTTTCCAAAGATTCTAAAGTCGGTTTTAGGAAAAGCAGCCATTTTTTCGATTCCAGTATAAGTAGGATTATCTGAATTTTCCGAAGCTAAAATGACAGCACTTGCTCCAGCTTTTTCCAACGTGATTTCGAAAATAGGTAGGCTTAGAATAGCTCTCAAATGCAATTCGAATTCGTTAAAATTTTGTGTTCCTGCGAGTGTTACCATTCCTGTGTCATGTGGGCGAGGAGAGAGTTCCGAGAAATAAACACCATCATCTGCCAAGAAAAATTCGACACCAAAAAGTCCAGCTCCACCTAGTGCCTCTGTAACTTTTTCGGCCATATCTTGTGCTTCATATAAATCCTTATCCGATAGTAGTGCAGGTTGCCAGCTTTCTTGGTAATCCCCTCGTTCTTGGCGGTGGCCAATAGGTGCGCAAAATAACGTAGGATTGTTGTTTTGAGTGACCGTTAATAAGGTAATCTCTGAGTTGAACTTAACAAAAGCTTCTACAATGACTTCGACTACATCACCACGAGAACCTTCTACGGCATATTGCCATGCTTTATCGATATCAGCAATTGTTTTTATAGTCGATTGTCCTTTTCCTGAGGATGACATTAGCGGTTTGACTACGCAAGGCATCCCTACTGCTTCGACTCCTTTTTGTAATTCTTCGGCTGTGGTGGCGTAACGATAGTTAGCTGTTTTTAAGCCTAATTCTTTAGCAGCTAGATCGCGTATTGCTTTGCGATTCATGGTAAAGTTGGCCGCTTTTGCTGATGGAACTACTGTTATTCC
>CAXBGV010000269.1:0-4111 GCA_963975235.1 uncultured Flavobacterium sp.
GGCATCCGTGTCCTATTATACTAATCAAATAATAATTACAGCCCACAGATAGAACGAATGCGAGGGACCTAAACGGATTTTAATTTCAAAGTATCACATGATAAAACAAACACAAACAGCGTAAAACCTTTGAACCAGTGGCATCCGTGGCCTATTATACTACCCAAATAAATAATTACAGCCCACAGATGGAACGGATGCAACGGACATAAACGGATTTTAATTTCAAAGTATCACCTGATAAAATAAAAACAATGTAAACCCTTTGAATTACTGACATTCCTCGGCTATCTTACAATCCAGATAATAATTACAGCATACAGATGGAACGGATGCAACGAACCTAAAGGGATTTATAGTAATAAACCACAGCTTAAAAGGGTAAGAAAGACTAATTCTATGAATCATTTCAATCCTTTTAAGCTGTGGCAAAAAAACAAAACAAATCCATTAAACCTTGTTATGAAGTCGATTAAACACCATCAATCTAAGTCCTTCAACAACTTTTGAACCTGATCGTAGTTCTCATAATCAGCCGGAATAGTCAATAGTATTTCCTTACAGGCTTTGTACTCCTTTTGTTTTAGTTTTGCCAATGCCAAACTCCAGATGGCTTTATTTTTATAAATAGAATTTCCTGATTGTAATTCGTTAAAAACAACTTCGGCTTCTTTGGTTTTGTTAGTTTCTAATAAAGCAACACCATAATAATACTGCAACTCGGCTGTTTTATTTTCTTTCAAAAGGGCTTCAAAAAGCGGAATTGCTTCTTGATACTTTTTGTCATTAAAGGCTGTTTCTGCCAGTTTCACATTTGCGACAGCGTCACCTCTCTCCGTGAAATATGCATTTTCGTACTGATTGTAATCGTCAAACGACGGATTTGAATTCGAATTAAAAACAAATATTCCAAACAACAACGCAACTGATGCTGCCGCCATATACATCCAAGGTTTAAACTGCACCACCTTGGCTTTGGGCGCTGGCAATTGCTCTTTGAAAATGGCTTTTAAATTATCAATAAAGGCATTGCGCTCGGTTTCGAATCCAAATTTCACTTCCAGTTGCTCATTTGCTTCCTTAAAAGCTCCAAATGCAGCAGCCAATTCTGGATTATCGGTCAGTTCTTTTTCGAAATTTATTTTTTCAGCATTCGACAATTCCTCTTGGAGGTATTGATCGAATAGGATATAGTTTTCTTCGTTCATGGCTAGCTAAGTTTTAAAGATTTAAAGCGACTGTTTTCTTGAATCCACTGTGTTAATTGTCCGGTACACAACGATTTTTTCTTGCGCACATATCCATAAGTCACATTGAGTTTCTCGGCCACTTCTTCCATCGACTTGATGGTAAAGCTGAGCTTTAGTACTTCTTGGCATTTTTCGCCTAACTTCTGGAACATGGCATCAAACAGTTGTTGCTTCTCTTCGAATAATTCGGTTTCGGCAACCATATCTGCAGTGGGTTCATTAGTAGATGTTTCTTCTTCCTTAATTGTTACCCCTTTATTAGATGCTTTTTTTAATTCGTTCAGCCATTTCCTTTTGCACAACAAAAAAAAGTAGGCATCAAAGGGACAGCTCAACTGTAAACTTTTGGCTTTGGCCTGATTAAACAGTACAATCATTACTTCCTGCACCACATCTTGCGCCTGATCTTCATCGCCAGAGTTGTTCCTGATATAGGAAATCACTTTGGGAACAAACTCCTTATAGATAGACTGAATGATTGCCGAGTCATTATTAGCAAGTCCTTCAATATAGGATTGGTCGGGATGCAACGTAGTATTGGCCATAGCAAAAAAATTTATTGGCTAATGTAAAAAAAGAAAATCAAATATTTTTTGATTTCAGGGGTAACAATTTTAAAACCCTGTTGATATACTACTATAAATCAAATGTATGCTCATTAAAAACCTGAAAAAATGAAAAACCAAATCAAAAAAATAAGCTACCAATTCACTAGACATATTTGGAAAATAATTACCCGATAAAAAAAAATCAAAAACAGGGGTAACAATTCAAAACCAAAATTGATATAGTAGTATAAAACAAATACCAATTCATTAAAAAACAAAAAACATGAAAAAGTATATCAAAAAAATCATACGCTATTTCACTAGGCATATTTGGAAAATAATTACCCGATAAAAAAAAATCAAAAACAAGGGTAACAATTCAAAACCAAAATTGATATAGTAGTATAAAACAAATACCAATTCATTAAAAAATGAAAAAGTATATCAAAAAAATCAAACGCTATTTCACTCGGAAAATTTGGAAAATCATCACCCGATAAAAAAAATCAAAAACAAGGGTAACAATTCAAAACCAAAATTGATATAGCAGTATAAAACAACAACCAAATAAAAACGTATACCATGAAAACAAATTTCAAAATTATTTTAGCAATGCTTTTAATCGGAATGGGATTCCAAAGCACAAAAGCACAAGTTTCAAAAGTAGTCGACCAAGCAACTCAAAAAACAGAATGGCAATTTTCTACTAGAGCAGGATATGATTTCCCATCTTATAAAGAGGACTTCAAATACATCGATTACTCTGGCGGTATTATGGGAGGCGCATCAGCGAACCACTACTGGAAATGGTTTGGATTGCAAGCCGACTTTGATTACATCAAAAACAGTCCAAAAAGCAACATCAACAATCCGTTTTATGATAATGGAGGAGCAATACCAACCGCAGTTGCTTATACGGACCTAACGGTAACCAAAAACGACATTACTAGAATGTTTGTAGGAGCAGGACCATCGTTTAGACACTTAAGCAAAAACAATAAATTTCAAGCCGAATTGTCATTACTTGCCGGTTTAGGAACTATTGACGGAGGCGAAATACTAGTCGAAGCAGCGAGAAAAGACGGATCAATAGACGTATTAACATACCACTCTGGTTGGGACAAGGAAAATCTATTGGCAGGAAAAGCACAAGCACGTTTCACTTACTTTTTTAACCAACACTGGGGCTTACACGCAGGAGCTTATTTTATGCACTACTTTGATGGTGCACAAGAATCTGGTAAAAATGATATACTTATAAGCAAAGGATATTTACCAGCAGGAAGCCCGCAACAAGTGTATTATTACGAAGCAAGAACAACAGCAATAGTTGAACAAAGCCAAAATGGTCAAAACAACACAATAAATGCTTTTAACAGAGAGTCGATTATTCGTGATAATCAAGGTGGATCAGCAACTTCAGACGAGTTAAGACGTAAAATCGATTTATCATCACTAGGAGTTTTTGGAGGATTAACATACCGTTTTGGCCCATCTAAAAAAGCGCCAAAAGAAATCGTAGAAGAGGTAAAAACAGCTCCGGTAGAAAAAAAATATTGCATTCAAACTACTGCTAAAGACAAGTTTACTAAAGAAATCTTACCTAATACAGATGTATCCATCAAAGATTCAAAAGGAATTGTAGTAAAAACAGCCAAAACAGATGCCTTTGGAGTAGTACAATTTTGTGACCTTTTACCTGATGATTACACGATTGACGGAATGTTTAATGATCTTGCTTTAGAAGGAAATTCAGCTACAAAATCAGAGTTTCAAAACGACAAAACGATCGTAAAAGACATCTTATATGCCGACAAAAATTTCATTGTCAAAGGAAAAGCAATCATTTGTAACACTAATATAGCCATAAACGGAGTAAGCATTGTACTTAAAAACAACCAATTGGCTACCCAAAAAACAACCAACACAAGTGAAAAAGGAGAGTTTACTTTTCAAGCAATCGAAAACACAAACTACAGCATTTACGGTAAAAAAGAAAATTACATGTCTCAAACCATGATCATTTCGACAAAAGATTATGACAGAAACAAATCACTTTTCATCCAATTAGAAATATGCATGGACGCCGCAGATTGTGGTACAGCAATCGCACTAAAAAACATTCACTACGATTTAGGTAAATACTTTATTAGAGAAGATGCAAAACCAGAATTGAACAGATTAGTTCAGTTCATGAATGACAATCCAGGTGTAAAAGTAGAGCTATCGTCTCACACCGATTCAAGAGCTTCAAATGCCTACAACCAAACATTATCTCAAAACAGAGCCAATGCAGCGGTAGATTACATCACT
>CAXBGV010000270.1:0-4054 GCA_963975235.1 uncultured Flavobacterium sp.
AAGGCTGGGATGAAGAGAAACAAATGTATTACTACCTTGTTTACTTTAATAAAGAAGAAAAAAATTAATTTATGTAATACATTTCGCTTATACTACAACAATCAAAATATCAATCCTCAATTATAAACGTAATTGGGGATTTTTTTGTACCATTTTTGGACCTGCAACCATCGTTTATTTGTAAATTTGCAACCTCAATTCATAATTATGAACATCAATATTTTCAAGGAAAGTCCATTTAAAACTTTAATTTCTTTTCATAAACTCATAGAGTCTTTGGAAAATATTGCCGAATCTCATATTGATTATCGCTCAAATTATGCTAAAGCACTCCTAGCTGAAATCGAGTCAATTCCGGAATTCAGATCTGGAATTTCTAATTTGTCTGTTATCGAAAAACACAAACAATTAATTCAAAACTTACTCGCCGACCTATTTCCTACTGCATTAACCAACAATGAAATTAAGGCAGTTACAATTCCATTTCAAAACCTTACTTTCAATTTTACCGCAAGGTTCAAAACAATTTTGAGAGACGCCGGAGACTCTTTTGACATGACAATTAGAGATTTTAGCGATGACGAGTTTTACATTATGAGTTGCATACTTATACTTAATACGTGTTACGGACAGCATTTTGACATAAGCCGACCTCTATTTTATGATATACCAGATGCAAACGGTATTCATAGGCATTTTAGAATTTTATATAATGTTGATTTTATAGAAATAATGCCTACCGATAAAGCAGTACCGTTGACCATAGACGACATCAATTTACTGATGGACAACTATGATAATATTGCTTTATGGAAAGAAAAATTCCCTAAAGAAAGTTGGATTTTAAAAGGCTTTGGTATTGTCACCCTCTTTAATGCAACGGTGGAAAGTGCCGTTTCTAACCTAAAAAGTAGTCTTTTAAAATCAGAACAACAACAAAACGATATTGACGAGAATACCCAAGATATTTTTAGATCAATTTTTAAAATTCCTGATTTAAGAGTAGGTCTCATTTTATACAATAAAGAGGAAAATAAGTTTACTAAACCGCCTTTTAATAGCAATACGATAGAGAGTTTTATTCTAAATGAAAGTGAGGAAATAAACTGTGAGAACACAACGTTTGGGTGTTCTCTTACGAATATTTTAGAATCTAAGAAACCCTTTGCCATTTCGGATGTGATGAAATTTGGAGCCAAGGATAATAATCAAGGATTTGCACAACATTTACTAACACAAGGCATTCAAAGCTGTATTTTGGCTCCTGTTATAAAAGGAGATAAACTATTAGGAATCATGGAGTTGGTTTCGTATCAAACAGGCGAGCTTAATTCATTAAATGCAAATAATTTAGATTTAATATTACCTTATATCATAGATACTTTAGAGCGCTACAATAGTGATCTACAAAATCAAGTTGAAGCAATAATACAAAGAGAGTACACTGCTATTCATTCTAGCGTTTATTGGAAATTCAAGAATGAAGTACAAAAATATTTTCAAAACAACACTTATAACAAAGAGTACATCTTTAAAGAAATTGTCTTTAAGGAGCTTTACCCACTATATGGGCAAATTGATATAAAAAGTTCGTCTGAGCATCGAAATGAAACTGTCAAAACGGATTTGATCACACAACTGCAACGATTATTAACGATCTTTAACAACTTAAATACTAGTAGTGAATTATCATTATTAGAACAAAGAAAGTTCGAAATGCAGTCCTATATTTTAAGTTTAGAGACAGAGCTTAAAGCAGATACAGAGCAGCAAATTCAAAACTACATCAAGAACGAAATTCACCCCATCTTGACAACGTATCAAGATGACCAAGAGAGTCTTGCTTTAATCACTTCCTATTTTGAAGCTTTAGACCCTAAAACAGATTTGTTTTACCATGCTAGAAAAAAGTTTGACGATGCAATGTCGATCATTAACAAAAAAATGTCTAGTATTTTAGATAAAGAACAACAGGCAGCACAAGCCATTTTTCCGCATTATTTTGAACGATTTAAGACAGATGGTGTTGAGCATAACATGTACATTGGTGCATCAATAACACCTACACAACCTTTTGATTTACTTTATCTAAACAACTTAAGATTGTGGCAATTACAAACAATGTGCAAAATGGAGCTCGAGCATCATCAACTAAAAACAGCTTTGCCTTATGAACTAGATGTTACGTCACTAATTCTTGTTTTTAGCTCTCCTATATCTATTCGTTTTAGAATGGACGAAAAACGATTTGATGTAGATGGAACTTACAATGCGCGGTACGAAGTAGTAAAAAAACGCATTGATAAAGCGCACATAAAGAACACTACAGAAAGAATAACTCAAAAAGAAAAAATCACAATTGTATATTCGCACAAATACGAGGAGACTGAATACTTAAAATACATTAAATTTTTACAATTTAAAAAAATACTAGAACCTACTATTGAGCAATTTGACGTTGAAGAATTACAAGGAGTATCTGGACTAAAAGCGATTCGAATTAAGGTAGCAAATAAAAAAGAACAAATCTCTGATAAGAAGTATTCGTATCAAGAACTATTAGACGAATTATATTAAATACTCACAGCGTTAAATGCAATAACAAAAGCGATAACAGACACTATTAAACCAACCATAAAGATATTATAGGTAATCCGCAATAGTTTGTACTTTTTCTCTAAAACAAGACCTAAAAAGTATAAATCCTTTATCATTGAATTATACAAATATTCATTATCCTTCATCATTTCGTTTACGGCCCATTCATATTCCTCTAAAGGCATTTTGTAGAAATTACCAAAAAACAAGAGGTTTACTTTTTTATCTTCAATATCTTGCCTTGTAAAAATACCTCGTGTTACTTTAGGTCGTGTAGATAGTATAGCAAAAATAATAGACACAACGCTAAACATTAAAAGCACAAAAGTTGGAACAATTAAATGTGTATTTCTAGGGCTATCTAATTTTGGAATTATAGATGATAATGCAATCGAAATAATAATTGCATTAACAGACAACAAGATGTTAGCTTTACTATCTGCTATGCCGCTTAATCGCGTATGATTGCTGAGCGTAACTCTAAATAAGGTGTCAATTCCTCGGTCTGGCTTTTCTTTTTTTGATTTTTTTTTCTTCTTTTTCTTTACAAAAACTAATTCTTTACCTACTGCTTCGATATTTTTAATTTTATCTTCAATTAGTTCAATGTTTTTTTGCTTTAGCGGCTCCCAATGGTTTTTTGCAAAAGGAGTGTAGTACGTATGACAGTCTTTTAATACATTCAAATTTTCTTTAGCCCAAGCTAAATCACTATACTCTTTATGACGAAGCACAAGCCATTCCTGTCTAAGTAGTTCGCAACGAGCAAAATAATCATTGGTTGTAAAATGATAATAATCTGCATCACGGATAATTTTGGCAAGCAAGGTAGTAGGAATATAATTATACGTTGTTGCTTCAATTAGTTCGCAAACTGTAGCAATATACGAACCTGACTTACCTTTATTTCTTAAAAAATCGGTCACTATTGCTACGCTCGAAACCTCGTGTTTATCACAACCTAGTGTATATCCAGTATCATGAAACCAAGCTGCTATAAGCAGAATTTCAGTATCTTCTGCATTCAAGTTATCAGCCTCAGCAAGCGTTTTCACAGCATTGACCACTTCCGAAGTATGAGTGAAATTATGATAGGTATATGAAACAGAAAGATTATCTTTGAGTAAATTACAAACGAAATTTTCAGCTTGTTTTATAAGATTCATGAAAAATTTTTTACGCTACTAAAATATGAAATTGTTTCCAAATAATCGAATCTTCAAATATAATATATCCCTACTCTTTATTTTAAGTTTACTACTCCTACAATCTTGTGCAACTAATAAAGTGCAATACGGCGATATCAATAAAAACCAAATTAGTGCTAACGAAATTAATAATACTAAGATTGCACATACCTTTTATTTAATTGGGGATGCGGGTAATGCAGATCATGAAAACAGCAAAATAATACTGCAATCGCTGGCAGAAAAATTAGTAACAGCAGATAAGGAAA
>CAXBGV010000271.1:0-4038 GCA_963975235.1 uncultured Flavobacterium sp.
GATGTTATTGCAAAGAAAATAAAAGTAGTTCAAGGTGTTGCTGATGCTTTAGAGTTGAAGAACGTAAAGGCTGAACAGTTACGAGCCGAAAACGTAAAAGGAGATTTTGATTTTATCGTAAGTCGTGCGGTAACCAACATGCCCGATTTTGTATCTTGGATAAAAACTAAAATTAAGAAACAACAAAAACATAAGTTAAAAAACGGAATCTTGTACCTCAAAGGGGGAGATCTTACAGAGGAATTAGCCGCTTTCCCGCAGGCTACAGAATATAATTTAGCAGACTTTTTTGAAGATGAATTTTTCGAAACTAAGAAAGTCGTGCACTTACCTTTGAAGTTTCAGACCTAGTCCTAAGGTCGAAAGTCTAATGTGTAAATACAATAAAAAAGCCGAATCTAATTTTAGATTCGGCTTTTTGCTAGTAACAAAAGTTCTTTAAGACTTTCGACTTTTAAACTTTGAGACTGTTATTTATTCTCCCAAAAACGGGTATCTGTAATCTACTGGAGTTACAAATGTTTCTTTGATAGTTCTTGGAGAAACCCAACGCAATAAGTTCAATGGAGAGCCTGCTTTGTCATTTGTTCCAGAAGCTCTTGCTCCACCAAATGGTTGCTGTCCTACAACTGCACCTGTTGGTTTATCATTGATGTAGAAGTTACCAGCAGCATTTTGCAATTTTACAGTTGCTACTTCAATTGCATAACGATCTTGACTAAAAACAGCTCCTGTTAAAGCATACTCTGAAGTTGAATCTACTAATTCAAGTGTTTCTTCCCATTTTGCATCTTCGTAAACGAAAATCGTCATAACTGGTCCGAATAATTCGGTTTCCATTGTAGAGTAATGAGGGTTTGTAGTAACGATTACTGTAGGCTCAATAAAGTACCCAACTGATTTATCGTAGTTTCCTCCAACAATAATTTCAGCATCGGAATCTTTTTTAGCTTGGTCAATAAAACTCGCTAATTTATCAAAAGAACCTTCGTGAATAACTGCAGTAACAAAATTACTAAAGTCTTCAGGAGAACCCATTTTCATTGATTTTACATCAGTGATTATTTGTTCTTTAATCGCTGGCCATAAACTTTGTGGAACATAAGCTCTAGAAGCTGCTGAACATTTTTGACCTTGAAATTCGAATGCACCACGCACAATTCCGGTAGAAACTTGTTTTGGGTTAGCGCTAGAGTGGGCGATGATAAAATCTTTTCCTCCAGTTTCCCCTACAATTCTTGGGTATGTTTTGTAGTGGTGAATGTTAGTTCCTATTTTTGCCCAAATGTCTTTAAATACGTGAGTCGATCCTGTAAAGTGTAGTCCTGCGAAGTCACGGCTGGCAAGAACAGTATCAGTAACCATTAAAGCGTCACCAAAAACTACGTTGATAACTCCATCAGGAACACCAGCTTCTTTGAATACTTCGATAATAATTTGTGCCGAGAATACTTGGCTATCACTTGGTTTCCATACTACAACGTTACCCATCATAGCAGCACTTGCTGGAAGATTAGCCGCAATCGCAGTAAAGTTAAAAGGAGTGATCGCGTATACAAATCCTTCAAGAGGTCTGTATTCTAAACGGTTCCACATGTCAGATGAAGACGACGGTTGGTCTGCATAAATTTGAGTCATGAACTCTACGTTAAAACGTAAAAAGTCAATTAGCTCACAGGAAGCATCAATTTCTGCTTGGTGAATATTTTTTGATTGCGCAATCATTGTTGCTGCGTTGATTCTTGCTCTGTATGGTCCTGCAATTAATTCGGCTGCTTTCAAAAAGATAGCTGCACGTTGTTCCCAAGCCATGTTTGCCCAAGCTGTTCTGGACTCTAATGCGTTTGCAATTGCTTGCTCCACATGCGACTTTTCAGCTAGGTGATAGGTACCTACGATATGTTTGTGATCGTGAGGAGCTGTCATGTTTTTTGTATTTCCAGTTCTAATCTCTTCGCTTCCGATGTATAAAGGAACGTCGATTTTAGAATTCCACATTTTTGTGTAAGCTGCTTGTACGGCTGCTTTTTCAGGTGAATTTGGTGCGTACCCTTTTACTGGTTCATTTACCGCTTTTGGTACGTGAAAAAATCCTTTTAGCATGATATTTTAGTTTATTTACCCCCAGAAAATAGGTGTAAGATTATACATTTGTATTCTAAATTTTTTCCCAATTATTGCGAAAAAATTTATTGAGTAACAAAAGTACAAAGGATTAATTAAAAAAGAGAGAAATAAAGGCGAAGAAAATTAAATATGTTGAACAACAAATAATTAATTCAAAGCGAAAGGGGCAGCAAGTTTAAAAGTAGGTATTGCAACTTTAAAGTTTCGAGTACTAGTAAAATTGATCATATTAAAATGTCCTTTCATTGCTCCATAAGGCGAAGACAGTAGACATCCTGAACTGTAGGTGTGGAGTTCACCGGGTCTTAAAACCGGTTTTTTACCAATTACTCCCTCGCCATCAACTGTTTCGTTTTCGTTCAAAGAATCGAAGATGTCCCAGTGACGAGACATGAGTTGTACGGAGTCTTTACTGTGATTCTCGATTGTAATTTGGTAACTAAAAGCATAGTGAAGTTTATAGTTTTTGAAGTATGTGCCTTCAAAACTAGTTAATACTGAAATTTTTATACCTCTTGTTATTTGAGAAACCATTTTAAACAGTAAATAAGTGTTCGTTAAACCAAAATTAAGAATTTTTAAGTACTTATGATCTATTTAAGTACTATTTTAATTGATGATATTGATCGAGTTCGCATTTCCTTTTCCAATTACACGGTCGTATCTGTCCATACTTTCTCTGTAATAGACTAAAATGGTATACTCATTTTCAGTCTGATAGAAGTTGCCGTCAATAGCATTTTGATGGTCAATTGTTCCTGCTGCATCGGCCACAGTATACTCATAATTGGTAAAGCCTTGCTTGATTAAAATTGCTTTTTCGTAAATGCCCTTTTTTGGATTATAATCCATTTTGAATTCAGGAGTCAGATTGTAATTATTGAACATGCCTGTCACGTAAATGTCTTTGTCTAACTGAAACGCTG
Source organism: uncultured Flavobacterium sp. (assembly GCA_963975235.1). GTDB lineage: Bacteria > Bacteroidota > Bacteroidia > Flavobacteriales > Flavobacteriaceae > Flavobacterium. Next base: position 3,054 of record CAXBGV010000271.1, read on the forward strand.
GTGCGGATAAGGAAAAATAGACCCAGGCATAATCAGCCTCAATTGCATTATTAGATCCGTTTATGTTTTTAACAACGTAATTTCCGTTGACATCTTGGTAAAAAGTGTAAGGAAAATTACCTCTTGCGTTGTTTGTATATAACAACGAACTGTAAATAGCTGTACTAGAATCTGATCTAGAAATATTGTTACTAGCAGCTCTAATATCTTTGTTTTCAAAAAAATGAAATTCGTTTCCTGCCCAAAACTGCGTTTCACTGTCGTACTTATAAACTAATTGATTTCCTATTGTGTATTGCGGCGCAATGGTTTTAATAGCACTGTTTATTTTTCCGTTTTGCAAAAGTAAGACTTTTATATTCTTTAGCGGGTTTTGAAAATTGATGGTACTCGAGTTTATGCTAAAGTCAAGATTGTGTTTTTGCTCTATGTTGCTTAGCACGCGGCTGCGTTTTACTTGAATGGGTACAGAAGCCAAATCTTCATAAAGAATAAATTTTCTTGAGAAAAGCACCTCTTTATCTTCGTTTAAGATTTTTAAAATATAATTCCCACTGAGCAATAATTGCTGCGTAAAGTTATTAGGTACCGACAAGGTGTAATGCGAATAGAGTTGCAGCGCATTGAATGAATTACTATAATCCTGAATTCTTTGATTGTCGAATCCTTGTAAATACTCGTTTTTAGGAATTGAAGTTGGTATCCAATTGTAATCGCAGTGAACGATTTCGTAATAATAGTTAGCTTCGTTACCAAATAAGTCATCAAAAACAAATTGAAATCCGTTACCTAATGGAAAGATTGGAACTACATTTTGGTTGTCCTGCGAAAAACCAACGGTCTTGATATTGTAGGGTGGCGCAATTTCATTTTCTACTTGCGCAAAAGAGCAGTGAAATGAAAATAACATCACAATAGTTAATCTGATAAATGAGTTGCGCATATGGTTTAAGTTCCTAATTGTAAATATAACTAATTAAGTGCT